>NZ_JBYQGU010000015.1:0-42356 GCF_058200455.1 Streptococcus sp. SCPM-O-B-15294 (M123)
TTTTTATTTTTTATGAAAAAAGGATGCTTCTTTACATCCTTTTTCATAAATGATGATCCTTGAATTCTTTCAAGTATTCTTGGAGTCTTCTCCGCATTTTTGCTCTTCCTGAAAAACGTTGATTCATCAGAAGTTTATCATAGTCCTCTTTTTCTTGATCGGTTAGGTTTTCCCGGAATTCCTTTAGTGCTCCTCTTAACAGGACTAGTTCATCCAAAAAGAGTTCTTTTGATCGAAGTCGATGACTAATTTCTCCAATCTCTGTATAAGGTACCTTATTTAACTTCCTTTTATCACTCTCTTGTTTTCTAACTTTATCTTTTATATGATTGCGAAACTTTGTTTTGAAGTAGGTTAATAAAATTTCTTCATTTTCTTCTACTTCAGGATTACTTATTTGTAGCTCGTATAAGACCAGTCTACCTTCTTGCTCCCAATCTGCGTGATCCCAAAGATGAATATAAAATTCCTTTTCACATTTCCATACAATCCATTTTACTTTTTCATATGATTTTTTAAAGTTCATTGGACCTCCTTTCTAACTTGTCTTCATTTTAAAGGAGGTTATGATTTATTTGGGCTTATTTTCTATTTGGGATCTTTTCTAACTCTAATCGGTCATTATTTTGATAAGAATGTCAGAATAATTGTTTTATCAAACAAAAAAAGTTGCTACGAATGTAACAACTTTTTGCGATAGTCCGTACGGGATTCGAACCCGTGTTACCGCCGTGAAAAGGCGGTGTCTTAACCCCTTGACCAACGGACCATTTTTACAACGTAATCTATTATATCAGTTCATTTTCATCTGTCAACACTTTTTTTTAAAAAAAGAGCCGAAATTTTCGGCTCCCTTGAATGTAGTCAAACTATTGTTTTACATAAAAAATCAAGATGCTTTTCAAAAAATTACTTTTATTTTTAGTCATTTAGGAAGATTAGAAACTTTTCCGCCGTGAGAAAAGTGCCTGAAACGTAATAGTTTCAGGCACTCGGAATTATTGAGACCTTAGGCTCAATAATTAGTCATGGAACTTCTTAGAAGTTCGCTGACGTCCGATCTCACCTAAGGAAAGTTTTTAGAAGACTTTATCTTCAATCTGAGGAGCCGAAATTTTCGGATTCCTTCTAAATACTTTAGAAGACTATAAAGTTTATTACTTATTTTCTTCCATTTTAGATTTAATTTCTTCATAAGATAATGGTTTAGATTCTTTTTCCAATTCTAAATCAGTATCTTCTGGCATTTTACCTGTTTCATACAATGACTTGATTTGAACACTGTCCAAGGTTTCGTATTTCAACAAGGCTTTTGCAATCAACTTGTGGGTCTCACGATTGTTTTGGATGATTTCAGCTGCTTTATTGCGAGCTTCATTCAAAAGACTTCTTACTTCTTCATCAATTTCATATGCTGTTTGTTCTGAAATGAATTTTTGAGTCGTTTGAGCTCCAAACATAGCATGGTTGCCTTCGTATTGAACTGGACCAAGTTTTTCACTCATTCCATATTCCGTTACCATAGCACGCGCCATTTGGGTCGCTTGTTCAAAGTCATTAGAAGCTCCTGTGGTTTGAACGTTGAAGATAATTTCTTCTGCAACACGTCCCCCCATCAATCCAGCCAATTGTTCTTTCATATCTTCTTTAGAAAGAAGCATCTGGTCTTCTTTTGGAAGAGCAATCATATAACCACCAGCACGTCCACGTGGAACGATGGTCACCTTGTGGACAACACGAGCATTAGATAAGACTAAACCAACAATGGTATGCCCTGCCTCATGGTAAGCAACCAATTCGCGTTCCTTTTGAGAAACGGTTCGGTCTTTCTTAGATGGACCAGCAATCACACGGTCTTCTGCTTCATCAATATCAGATGCATCAATAACCTTCTTATTGCGACGAGCCGCTACCAGAGCTGCTTCGTTTAAGACATTTTCAAGATCCGCACCAACAAATCCTGGTGTTTGTTGGGCAACTAGTTTCAAGTCGACATCTTTGGCTAATGGCTTGTTTTTAGCATGGACACGCAAGATAGCTTCGCGTCCTTTTACATCTGGACGACCAACTAAAACTTTCCGGTCAAAACGACCTGGGCGAAGGAGGGCTGGGTCCAGAACATCTGAACGGTTAGTAGCTGCAATCACGATGATGCCTTCGTTTCCTTCAAAACCATCCATCTCAATCAAGAGCTGGTTGAGGGTTTGTTCCCGTTCATCATTTCCCCCACCAAGGCCAACTCCCCGTTGACGTCCAACAGCATCAATCTCATCGATAAAGATAATGGCTGGAGCTGCTTTTTTAGCATCTTCAAATAGAGAACGAACCCGGCTTGCACCGACACCGACGAACATTTCTACGAAGTCAGACCCTGAAATACTAAAGAATGGTACGCCAGCTTCTCCTGCGACTGCCTTAGCAAGTAATGTTTTACCAGTTCCTGGAGGGCCTTCAAGAAGAACACCTGCTGGGATACGGGCACCTAATTTTGTAAAGCGTTTTGGATCTTTTAAGAATTCAACCACTTCAACAAGTTCTTGTTTTTCTTCTTCAGCCCCTGCAACATCTGAAAAACGAACCTTGATATCTTCTTTATTGGTAGCACGCGCTTTGTTACGGCCGAAGTTCATAGCACCGCGGGCGCCACCGCCACCACCTTGATTCATCATGGAGAAGAAGAAGAACATCACGATGACAAATGGAACAATGGAAGTTAGAATGGTAATCCACATTCCACTTGAGCTTTCCCGTTTAATAGTGATGTCAGCCTTATGTTCAGATGCTAAGTTTTGTAATTCTTGAACAGTCAAATCAGACGGTAAAATTACACTTGTGAAGCGAGTCACCTTACTTGGACTTGGAGTGAAAAATTGAACCCCTGTATCATCCTTGCTGGTTTTTGCTTTGTTATAGGTACCGGAAATTTCAATGACACTACCGTTTGGCTGATAGCTAATTTCCTTGACGTTGTCTGATTTAAGCTCTTTTACCAATTCTGTATAATTGATTTGCTGACTTTGTCCGATACTATTTCCAGCAAAGAAATACTGAAAACCTGTAACAGCAGCTACAATAATCAATAAGTACAGAAAAGGATTTCGAACAAAACCATTGTTTTTGTTATTTTTCATCTAGTTTCCTCTATTTTGAATACACTTCTTCTTTCAACACTCCGATATAAGGAAGGTTTCGATAGTTTTCATCGTAGTCTAAACCATAGCCCACAACAAACTCGTTTGGAATGGTAAAGCAAGTGTAATCTGCTTCAATCTCAACCAAGCGTCCTTCAGGTTTATCCAACAAGGTAGCAATTTTAACAGATGCTGGTTGACGTCCTTCAAACAATTCTTTCAAACTCTTAAGAGTTTTACCAGTATCAATGATATCTTCAACAAAGAGAATATCTCGACCCTTAATGTCTTGGTCCATATCTTTGATGATATTAATCACGCCTGAGCTTGATGTTCCACCATGATAGCTAGACACTAGCATAAAATCCAACTCAATATGCGTATCAATATGTTTGATCAATTCTGCCATAAATGGGACTGACCCTTTTAAAATCCCTACTAAAATTGGATTTTTCCCTTGGTAATCTTCTGTCAGTTTTTGACCAAGTTCACGTGCTGCAGTCACGATTTCATCGTGGGAAATGAGTATCTTTTTGATATCTTGTTCTAACATCTTTTTTACCTATCTATTTTCTGGATATAAATTGTATCCTTCATTATACCATTTTTTAATTCCTTACTCAAATCACTGATCGCAATTTCAGGAATAGCCAGTATTTGTTTATCTTGTTCTAAAACCACCAGATTGTTTCGTTGATTTAAAGGGATTTTTTGGTTAATCAACAATCTGCTAATTTTTCTATAGTGACCGTTCGTCAGAATACGATCTCCCCTTTTACGGGGTCGAATAAAAACTGGGTGGTTATTTGGTAGTGGGACAACCTCCATATATGAATCGCTTGGTTCCACTCCAAATAAAAAGCGATAAGCACCTACTGTCTTTATGGTTCCAAATTGTAACAAATCTTCTGACATTCGGTCATCCGTCCTACGACTGATTTTCCGAATTTCAAAATAGTGATAGTCTTTGTAAAGTTCATAACCATTCTTTAGAACTTGTTGCGTATTGGACTTAGTCACTACTATTCTGTGTAATTGTTCAAATTGTGCCCGACTCAATTGCAAATCTGGAAAACTAGCTAGATACTCTTCCAGCAAATAAATCTGGACAGCTGGTGATTGCTTTTGAAACTGTGTCACGTCTTGTGGATTCAAATCTTTGGTCAACTCTTTTAAAGCCTGGTGCCAATGACTGAGATCTTCTCCTAAGTTGACCAAAGCACTCGTCACTTGGGGATTTTCTTTTTCAAAGAGTGGGAGAAAACGATGGCGGATACGGTTACGGAAATAGTCCAAAGACCGGTTGCTCTTATCCTCAAAATGAAAAATTTCTGGAAAATCCTTTTTTTTGAAATGTAAGAGGGGACGAATCAACACACCCTGTCCAAATGATTGTTTTAAAGGAATGCCTTTTAAATGCCGTGGACGACTTCCACGAATCAGACGCATCAAAATCGTTTCTGCCTGATCATCCATATGATGAGCGGTGACGAGAGCGCTACAAGCTTCTTCTTTCATAACTTTTTCAAAGAAGTCATAGCGGAATTGTCTAGCTCGGCTTTCAGAAAAAGGACCAGAGAAATGGGCAACCTTCAGCGGTAGATGTTTTGCTTCAGCTATTGCTCGAATTCCTCTTTCTTCTTGGTCAGCTTCAATGCGTTGGTGATGATTGATATGAGCAAGAACGAGGTCAATTCCTAATTGGTGCCGATAATGGTAGAGCCAATCCAGCAAGGTCATGGAGTCCACCCCTCCTGATAAAGCCAAAAGGACTTTTTGATGAGATTCAAAAAGCCCCTCCTTTTGACAGAACTGAAGAAATTTTTCTTTCATTACTGTAAGACCTCATAAATATCTTTGGCAATTGCTGAGATAGTCTCGTAATCAGAGTGATCCGTAAAAATAGCTAAAATAAATGGTGAATCTGTATAAACAATGGCGACATCATGACGAAAATCATAGGCATCTCCAATCTTGTGAGCAACCTTGACTGGGATATCTTTTGAAATTCGTTGATCATCAAAGCGAGTCTCTGACAGAGCATCAATGATTCCACCATTTTGTTGGTAGATAGCTTCCATGACATTCCCCGCCATTTTTGGAGATGCCATTCTAGTTTCTACATTCCACGTTTTTCCTGCAATCTTATTGGTCACCTTTTGAAATTCTTTGTCTGATTGGTGCGTTACATAATAGCCTAAAATGTTTTGCGCAACATTATCAGATTCTTTGGCCACCCGGTTAATCAAATCAGCGACGGTGTATTCCTTATCATCCGGTGTTTTTGAAATACTTCCACTGCCTTCCGGTTCATAAGCTCCCTGATAATCATTGACTTCTTTTGTATATTTTAAAGGAGTCTGCAAATCTAAACGGTTCTCGTTTATCTCTTTTTGAGTATAGTACAAATACAAGAGCTTGGCTATACTAGCAGAATACATTTCCTGGTCTTCATGTATTCCAGCAGTCTTTCCAGTATCCACCTGCTTCACATAAACTGCAATTCCGTCTTTGTTGTACTTCTGATTGAGAATCTCTTGGACTTTTTCCATCCGATTGTCTGTAGCAGAAAGTTCATCTTTTGCAATCCACCCCTGGCCAGAAATTTCTAGATAGGTCCCTTTTAAAGTTTTGGCAGTCTTGGTGATTTCAACCTTACTATAAGGAGTCAGACTTGTTTTTTTGCTTTTTGCGCCATTTACCAAGGGTTGATCATAAACTGTAAAAGAGGATGTCAGCCACATGGTCTTTTTTTCTTCTGTTAATTCCAAAATCGAATCTTCGTAAATTTGATCCTGATCAGCTATTACATACTGTTTATTCGATAATTTAAAAACAGATTTCCCTTGGTCGTTCACAAACAATTGATCAACAGTAAAGGGAGTATCAGGTTTGATTTCCCCAGCTTTTTGACGCAATTCTGGATCCGAATAGGTCACGATTGGCTGATAAACATTCGGATTGGATGGGATGGAGACAAAGAAATGATCCTGAGTCCCTATTTGACTAGTGTATGAAGAATCAGCAGTCAGTGGAACTTGGACTTGGGATGAATCAGATAAGGGTTGGGTGACTAAGAAAGTAGGAAAAATCATCCAATAAACTAACTTATTCATCCTTGCTCCTTTCCTGAGTTTCTTCTTGCAATTTTAAGGCTTGATTTTTTTTAGCTAACTCTTCTAATTTTGTATCAGAATATTCTAGAAATTGTTGAACGGTTTTTACAATATTTTCCATTATTTCGGTAATAAATTAGGTATCGTATAAATATATTCGCCATCTTTAGAGAAGGAATATTTTGCGCGTGCATATTTTGCAGCGTATTCGTCATCCTTCAACTTCTCTACGATATCCTTTTGATATTCTTTTTCCTCAAGGGTTTGCTGATATTGTTCTTGCAATTGAACGTATTGTTGTTTGCGTTTTTGAAGCGTCTGGTAACTCTGAGCCAGATTGTAGGTTGGGAGGATAAACAATAAAATAATTAAAATGAGAACCCAACCCATAAAACGGTTCTGTTTTTTTCGCTCCTCATTCTGGTATTTGCGACGCTGATGTTCGTCTTGAATATACCGATTATTCATTTGTACAATATTTTTAGGCATCTTCTTCTATCCTTGTTTCACGAATGATTTCATACATTTTAGACGCATCTTCTTTTTTAGTACTATCTAACATTTCCAGCACTTTTACTGTCAAGAGCTTATTTCCAAAGCGAACTTCGATTTCGTCATTCACCTTCAAGTCAGTTGAACTTTTTGCTAGGACCCCATTGACTTTGATCCGCCCCTTATCAGCTACTTCTTTAGCTACAGGGCGTCTTTTGATAATGCGGGAAACTTTTAAATATTTATCTAATCTCATCGTATCACCTCTAATGTATTATTGTACCATTTTTTTAGAAAGAGCCCAGTAAAATCTTTCTTTCTAGTCTTGTTTTTCCATTTTTTCCTGCTTGATGGCCAGTAATTTTTCCCCAAATTGTCGCAAGCCTTCTAAAATTTCGAAGTCTTTTTTATTTCGCACATCAAAGATTAATTCAATCAATCCTTGGCTTTCTGCAATACGAGCTTTTAAATTAGTTGCTGATAAGGCAGCAAAATAATCTTGAGTCAAGAAAAGTTGCTTGGTAATTGGCTCAAATTTCACCGTTAGTTGATTGTCTTTTCGATCAACCACTTTAACAAAGACCTGATCCAGATAAGATTTGATAAACCCTATTTCTAGGAGATAGGCTACCACATCAGGATATTCTCCGAAACGATCAATCAATTCGTCTTGCAGCAGTTCATAATCTTCCTGGACTTGAATTTCTCGAATACGTTTGTAAATTTCAATTTTTTGACGTTCATCGGAGATATAATCACTTGGAATGTAGGCATCAATTTGGAGATTGAGCTCCGCATTTCCTTTTTGGCGTTTTTTCTCTTTTCCTTGTTTCTTCTCAATAGCAGCTTCGAGTAACTGTGAATACATTTCAAATCCGACGGAATCGATAAAACCAGATTGAGAAGCCCCTAAAATATTCCCGGCACCTCGAATAGACAAATCTCGCATAGCAATCTTAAAACCAGATCCCAATTCAGTGAATCCTTTAATGGCTTCAAGACGCTTTTCAGAAACTTCTGTCAAGGTTTTATCCGGTCGGTACATCAAATAAGCATAGGCAATGCGATTGCTTCGTCCGACCCGGCCTCGCAATTGGTAAAGGGTAGACAAGCCCATATGGTCGGCATTTTCAATAAAGAGGGTATTGGCATTAGGGATATCCACCCCTGTTTCAATAATGGTTGTCGTAACTAAAATATCATACTCACCTTCAATGAAATCCATCAAGGTGTTTTCCAACCGCACCTCACTCATCTGTCCATGGACAAACCCAATAGAGGCTTCCGGTACCAATTCTTGTAACTCTGAAACCTTTTGCTCAATGGTGTCTACCTTGTTGTAGAGATAATAAACCTGACCTCCCCGATCCATCTCCCGACGAATAGCATCTCGGATAATGGTTGGATTGGTTTCTAAGACATAGGTTTGAACAGGATAACGATTGGTCGGCGGGGTTTCAATAACAGACAAATCCCGAATCCCCAACATAGACATATGAAGGGTCCGAGGAATGGGCGTTGCCGTTAAGGTTAAAACATCGACCTTTTTCTTTAACTCCTTGAGGGTTTCCTTGTGTTTGACACCGAACCGTTGCTCCTCATCAATCACGATAAGACCGAGATCAGCGAATTCTACATCTTTAGATAAGAGGCGATGGGTACCAATCAGGATATCGACCTGGCCTTTTTTTAGTTTTTCCAAGGTTTCTTTTTGCTCAGCACGACTACGGAAACGACTCAAGACATCAACTTCTACTGGAAAGGCTTCGAAGCGTTCTTTGAAATTGGCATAATGCTGTTGAGCTAGGACCGTTGTCGGGACTAATACGGCTACTTGTTTATGGTCTTTGACAGCTTTAAAGGCTGCTCGCATGGCTACCTCTGTCTTTCCAAAGCCCACGTCACCGACCAAGAGGCGATCCATAGGGCTTGAAGATTCCATATCCTTCTTGATTTCTTGGATAGAACGAATCTGATCATCTGTTTCAACATAGGGAAAAGCCTGATCAAAAGCTTCTTGGTTCTCATCGTCTGGAGTAAAGGCAAAGCCTTGCAATTGGCTTCGCTCTGCATAAAGTTGAATCAGATCCTCTGCAATATCCTCTACTTCCTGACGGACCTTTTGTTTAGCCTTTTGGAAGCGACCATCGTTGAGTTTGTTGATTTTAGGAGGTTTGCCATCACTCGCAACATACTTGGACAGCATCTGGATTTGATCCACAGGGATGGAAATCCGGTCTCCATTTTGATATTGGATGGAGACATAATCTCGGTGGACACCAGAAATTTCAATGGTTTCTAGTCCCAAATACTGACCAATTCCATGAACCTGGTGAACAACGTAGTCTCCCTTTTCCAACTCATTATAGTTTTTTAACCGCTCAGCGTTGGAAATGGTTTGCCGACGAATCTTTCGTTTAACCTTTTTCTGGAAAATTTCTGTCTCTGTAATCAGGACAATCTTCTCATCTACAAAGTGAAAACCACGCGCCAACCCACCGATGACCAACTGGCTCTGTCCTGGATGAAGCTGATCAGGTGCAAGATAATCCAGTTGAATTCCATAGTCTCTTAAGTGCTCTTGTAACTGGCGGAAGCCTTGTTTACTCGTCACCTGAAGAATGACTGTGTAGTCTTGCTTACGGAAACGGTCAATTTCATCTTTTAAAAGAGAGAACTGACTGAAGAATTCCTGCATGGGGTATTGGTTAAAAGAATAGAGGTCATCAAATCGCAGATTTCCCAAGCCTTTTTGGAAATTTGAAAAATAAGAAGCTGGTTTATAAGTGCGTAAGAGTGCGCTATTGTCCGCAAAATACTGGGCTTCAGCGAAAGAGCGACTCTTTTGTAGGTCCTCTGTCAAAAGGTTGGCAACTTCTACATCAAACCGCGCCTCCTGATCCATGATTTTATGGTAATCATCCAAAAAAAGAGGAGCATGTTTAGGGAGGTAATCAAAAAGAGTGTAGGTTTGCTGATAAAAAAGAGAGAGAAATTTGCGACTATCTGCATGGAGACGCTGGTGATGCGCTTCTGTGAGAATCTCACCCAAATAGGATTTTAGCTCTGGATGAGGAATTTTTTGAATCAGATTTTCTAGGTTCTTCTGCCCTCTTAGAAAATCATCTTTAGTTAGTAACATATCACTAACTGGATGAACCGTTACCGCATCTAGATTTTCTAGTGAACGTTGAGTCTCTGGAGAAAAAGTCCGAATACCATCAATCTCATCTCCAAAAAATTCCAGGCGATAAGGGAAATCTTGACTGGCTTCAAAAAGATCTAAAATATCCCCTCGAAGACTAAACTCCCCCTGTTGGCTTACCTGTGAAACCTTTTGATAGCCCATGGCCAGGAGGGTATCTTTCAATTCTGTCAGATTTCGTTCTTCTCCAACAGAGAAAGACTGAATCATAGAGCTGACAGTCTTTGGATTAGGTAAGAGCAAACGGCTACCACTTACATTGGCAATGACGATTCCTTCTTTTTCTGGAGCTAAAAGAAAGTTCAGAGCTTCCAGACGAGAAAAGACTCGTTCCTGGGAAGCAAAGACAAACTCTGCCAAAGGATTGTCATCTCCGAGGAAAAGATAGACCTTTTCTTCGCCTAATAATCCCAATAAATCACTGGCGAGCCGTTCTGCTTCATTTTGGGAAGAGGTCAAGACCAAGATTTTGTGTCCGTCTTCGACAACTGTCGCCATGGTAATAGCTTTTGTAGACGAAGACAGACCTAGTAGAAGAGAGCGACTTCTTTTTTGCTGGTCTTGTTGCCATTTTCTGATATCTTTATTCTGTTGAAATAGATCAACCAGTGTCTTATATTTATCCATTGTATTGTTGCATTGTTTTTTCAAACTGCCCTTCTTTTAAATAAAAGCGAAGAGCTTCCTCTGATTTGTCGATAGCAAGGAGGATGGTGGCATAATCATCCTGATCGAATTTTCCTAAGACATGGTGGACTACTGACATGCCATGCTTGGGTCTTCCGATTCCAATCTTGATGCGATTAAAGGTCTGAGTGCCAATATGGTTGATGATCGACTTGATTCCGTTGTGGCCTCCAGCTGATCCTTTGGCCCGAAGGCGAATCTTGCCGACTTCCATATCCAAGTCGTCATAAATAACGACCAAATCTTCCACCTCTAAACCATAATAGGTCAAAAGCGCGTGTACGGCCTTGCCACTCTCATTCATAAAAGTGGTTGGCTTGACCAAAAAGACCTTTTCTCCATCTATAAATGTGGAGGTCACATCTGCTTGAAAAATCTTATCATGTGAAAAGGTGAGGTTGAGAGATTTTGCCAGCTGATCCACTAACATAAAGCCTACATTGTGTTTGGTTTCCACATATTTATCTCCCGGATTTCCCAATCCGACGATTAATTTTGTCATTTACTTTCCCTTTCAAAAGCCAAAAGGGTTGGAATTTTTTTCCAACCTTTTGGTTATTTACTTGTTTTCTTTATACATTGAAGCGGAATTCCATGATGTCGCCATCTTGAACGACATATTCTTTTCCTTCTTCTCGCAAACGTCCTGCTTCTTTTACAGCCTTTTCAGATCCATATTTGACCAAATCATCATAGGACATGGTTACAGCACGGATAAATCCTTTTTCAAAGTCTGAGTGGATAATTCCAGCTGCTTGAGGAGCTTTCATACCACGTTTGAAAGTCCACGCGCGAACTTCTTTTTCCCCAGCTGTAAAATAAGTACCAAGTCCGAGCAAGTGATAAGCTGCACGCGTCAACTTATCCACACCTGATTCTGTCAAACCAATGGCTTCAAGAAACTCTTTTTTATCTTCATCGTCTAACTCTGAGATTTCTTCCTCCGCACGCGCAGAAATCACTACTACTTCTGCATTTTCTGTTTCTGCAAATTCACGAATTTGCTTCACATAATCGATCGATTCTGGGTCTCCAACCACATCCTCATCCACATTCGCTACATACAGAACGGGTTTAGTGGTCAAGAGGAAGAGACCTTTGACAACTTTTTGTTCTTCGTCTGTGAATTCGATGGTACGAGCTGACTTCCCATCTTCCAGAACTGGCTTAATCTTTTGGAGGACATTAAATTCTGCAACGGAATCCTTGTCCTTTTGCGTACGGGCCATCTTTTCCACACGCGCATAGCGTTTATTCACAGATTCTAGGTCAGCCAAAATCAACTCTAGGTTGATGGTATCAATATCTGCTAGTGGATCAACAAAGGCATCTTCACGGCCTTGCTCCCGCATGACATTTTCATCATCAAAGGCACGAACCACATGGACGATGGCATCTACTTCACGGATGTTGGCCAAGAATTTATTACCGAGACCTTCTCCTTTTGACGCACCTTTTACAATCCCTGCAATATCTGTGAATTCAAAGGTTGTTGGCACTGTTTTCTTAGGAGTAATCATTTCCGTCAATTTTTGGAGGCGTTCATCTGGAACTTCTACCATCCCAACGTTTGGATCAATGGTCGCAAAGGGATAGTTTGCAGCCTCTGCTCCTGCTTTTGTAATTGCGTTAAATAGGGTTGATTTACCAACGTTTGGCAAACCAACGATACCTGCTGTTAAAGCCATTTTTCTTCTTCTCCGTTCACATTTCAATCCCTTTTATTATAACATAATTCAAAGCACAAGATGATGAAAAAATGCTCTCCCTTAAAACTAACAGTCACCTGTCAAATTCCATAAGAATATGGTATAATCAAACCAACAATAATAAAGGAGTTTTCGTCATGAAAAAACTATCAATTAAATCGATCCTTCTTCCTCTTTTAGCAGTCTTTACCCTCTTTCTTCTGGGAGCTTGTGGACAAAGTACAAAAAAAGGTTACCTTCAATTAATTAACCAAGATAAGAAAACAGACATTCGTGTCATTGTTGAATATCAGGGTGATAAAATTCTAAGTACAGATTCTACAAGTGTTATTTACTACGAAGGAACTGGTCTGCCAAAAGAACAATTAAAAGAAGTTATTGATGAATACGATAAAAAATTCAAAGATGTCAAAGGATTCTCACACTCTGCAGAATATAAGGATGACTATGTTGTTGAGAAAACAAAGATTGATTATACCAAGGCAGATTTAAAAGAATTACAAGAAAATCAGTTAATTGCTGCACAAGAAAATCAAAATGTTGATTACATTGGCTACAAGACAACACTTAAAACCTTTAAATCTAATGGCTTCAAAGAAGTAAAAGATGGAAAATTTGAAGAATTAAAATAATACAAAAGGTTCAGTCACCTAGATGACTGAACCTTTTACAATACTTTTTTCAATTTTTGATCGAAATCATGACGGCTCATCATGACCATATGATCACAATTGCTACAACGAATTTTGATATCTGCTCCTACTCGCCGAATTTCCCAACGATTGGCTTTTTTCCCTGTTGCTTTGATGATACAAGCATGGGGTTTTTTCATTTCTACAAAATCACCGACCTGATACATGGATTTTCCTTTCATCAACATAGAAGACGAAAAGCTAGCCTGTTCAATGCTAGCTTTTGGCCCTTAATTGGTCCGAACTGGTGTAATTAATTGAATGAAGCGTTCAGATTCCTCTGCTGGTACCAAAGTAAAGGGACGAACTGCAGAGATAAAGCGAATGACGACTTTTTCACTTTCAATGGCTTTCAAAGCGTCAATCAAATAAGTTGGATTAAAGCTGATGTTTAAATCATCTCCTGAAACTGCTTCTGTATCAATTTCTTCATTCACGCGCCCTACTTCAGGAGAATTTACGTGGGCAGAAACGACTCCACTAGCAATTTCTAATTTAACAGTACCATTTTGAGTAGCATTAGACAACAGGCGGGCCCGTTCCATGGCTTGGCGAAGATGAGCAACTTTAAAGGTTACTTCCGAACTAAACTCTGTTGGAATCAAGCGATCCGTATCTGGATAGTTTCCTTCCAACAGGCGTGTATAGAAACTGATATTGTCACTTCTAAATAAAATCTGATTATTGGCAAAGAAGACTTCAACCTGTTCAATCTCATCTGAAAAGACAGACGTTAATTCGCGTAAAGAACGGCTTGGAATCACAACATCAAAGTTATCCCCATTTTTTTCAAGGGTAATATTTTTTTGACTCATTCGATGAGAATCCGTTGCCACCGTTTTTAATTCCTTATGATCAGAAAGAACAAAATGAACTCCTGTCAAAATCGGACGACTTTCCTGAGTACTTGCTGCAAAAGCTGTCTCAGAAATGATTTTCTTCAAGGTTTGAATTGGGAGCGTTAGAGGGTTGCTGGCTGAAATTTCTTGAATGCGAGGATATTGTTCTGCATCTTTTCCTTTAAGGGTAATTTCTGATTTTCCACTAACTAATACAATTTGTTTTTGTTCGATTTCTTTCACATCCAAAACGACATCTGGTAGACTGGACACAACATTGATAAAGAAAGTTGCTTCTAAAAGAATAGCACCTGGTGTCGTTACTAGAAGGCCTGCATTTTCATCTTTAACAGAAATAAAGTATTCGATTGAAATTTGTCCATTTGATCCAATGAGAGTAATCCCTTCAGAAGTGACATCAATCTTAATAGTGGATAAGATTGGAATTGCATTTTTTGAACTAATGGCTCTTTTTGTCGTATTTAAAGCTTGTAGGAAATAAGCCTTGTTAATAGAAAAATTGATCATGAGATCTCCTTTTATTATTTTAGTATTAGTAAGTTAATAGTAATAGTAGAGTGTGTGGAACATGTGGAAAACTCTTCTAAAGCCAGACAGGAATTGAAAAGTGCCTTGTTCACAACATGTGGAAAAAGAAGCGAGTTTTTCTAGGATTGTCCACATGGGATTACTTTAATTTTTTCTTGATGGTTTGAATCTCGAGTCTGAGATTGTCATCAATTTCGATCATCCCTTTGATTTTTTCATAAGCATGCATGACCGTTGTGTGGTCTTTTCCTCCAAATTCACGACCGATACGAGGAAGACTATTGTCGGTCATCTCGCGGGCGAGGTACATAGCTACTTGTCGAGCTAGGACAATATTTTGAACTCGTCGAGAGCCTTTCATTTCATTGACACTGACATTGTAAAATTTTCCAACTTCCGTTTGAATCTTTTCAATAGGAATCACCGTAATTTGTAATGCTTCATTCTTACGAGCTCGAATGGCTTCAGCTGCGACATCTATTGTAATATCTTTGATTTTTTTAACTCTTGCCACAAGAGAGATATCATTCAACGCACCCTCTAAATCTCGGACGTTAGAATCAAATTGACCTGCTAGGTATTCGAGTGTATCATCCGGGAAAGTAAAGTCCAGGTCTTCGATTTTATTTCTCAAAATAGCGATTCGAGTTTCAAAATCTGGTGGTGTAATATTTTGCGTCAAGCCCCACTTAAAGCGCGTGACTAGACGTTCTTCTAAGCTATCTAAATGATCAGGACTACGATCGCTGGTTAGGACAATCTGCTTATTATCTCCATAAAGAGCATTAAAGGTATTAAAGAACTCTTCTTGAGTTGTAACCTTTTTTCCTCCAAGCGATTGAATATCATCAATTAAGAGCAGATCCAAGTTTCGATAGGTTTTTTTAAAGGTATCCATATCATTGAGGCGAAGACGCTCTAAAAATTCATTGATAAAGGATTCTGCTGGGATGTATTTTACTCGAGCATTTGGGTAGTTTTCCATAATCTGATTCCCAATTGCGTTGAGTAAATGCGTTTTACCTAAACCGGGTCCTCCATAGATAAATAAAGGATTATAAGTGGTAGCAAGATTTTCAGAAACTGCTAAAGCGGCAGCCAAAGCCCATTGATTTCCGTCTCCACTTACAAAATTATCAAAGGTGTATTTCTTTCTTAATCCTGTTTGGATAGGAGGCAAATCTACTATTGGAGCATGGCTCACTGCATAGTCTCTATTCATTTCTGAAAGGGGAATAAACTCTTTTTCTTCTTCCTCTTCTTCAAGATTGAATTGATAGGAAATGGTTAATTCTACTGCATAAATTTCAAATCCAGCAGTCAAAATTACCTTTGTCATATTCTCTTCCCAGAATAATTTTTTTACTTCCGCATCTAAATAAATAATGGCTTCTTGTTGATCGACTTTGATGAGTCTTGAAGTAAGGACAAAATAGTCAAAGATTTCTTTTTTAAATGTCTTTTTACTTAATTCAATCACACGATTCCAGAATGTTTCTTCTCTTGACACTTATCGCCCTCCTATTCATTTTTACTTGCTATGTTTTTCTTATTTTATCATAAAAGGAGGGAGTTTTCCACAACTTGTTCTAAGGGAATAAAAAAGAGTTTTTTCCACAATATGTGAATAGTTATCCCCAATGTGTGTAGAAGTTTTCCACAACTTGGGGATAAGAAAGAAGAAAGTAGGAATATCAAGTAAGGAGGAGTTTTAAAGAAGTGGATAAATCTGTTAATTGTTCTATAAAAAATAACAGCCTCATTTGAGACTGTTAATAATTCGCTGGTATTCATCAAGGTTGTTAAATGAAATATGAATACTACCTTTTTCTTGTTTTGTCAGACGGATTTCTACTTCGGTTCCCAGCATTTTTTTTAATCTGTTTTCTTCCTGTGCTAAAAAGAGTTCTTTCTCTTTTTTACTTGGCTTTTTCTTTTTTTGACCAACCTTTTCTTCCAAACTACGAACGCTTAGCCCTTCTTTCAGAGTTCGTTCTAACCAATAGATTTGTAGATCTTCTTTTAAAGGAACTAAAATGCGGGCATGTCCTTGTGAAATTTGATCATTTTTGATGGCTTCTTTGACAGCTGGTGAGAGATGAAGTAAACGGACCATGTTGCTGATGTAAGGACGAGATTTGCCCATAAATTGTGCAATTTCTTCATGGGTAGCCCCTTTATCAATAAGATGTTGGTAGGATTCTGCCTCTTCAATTGGATTCAAATCTTCCCTTTGTAAATTTTCGATAATGGCTTGTTTGATCATGTCATCATCTGATAATTCTCTTATAATCGCAGGGATTTCTTTTAAACCAGCCATTTGAGCTGCTCGGTAGCGTCTTTCTCCAGCAAGTAGTTCATAACCAACAATAGGAGATTTTCGAACAATAATGGGCTGGATTAATCCATTTTCTTTGATTGAAGCTGCGAGTTCTTCTAATTTCTCTTGTACAAAGGTTTGACGAGGTTGAAAAGGATTGGTTCGTATTTGCTTTACGTCAATAATATCAATTTTTTCCATGATGTATATAGCATAACACACCTTTACAATTTCGTAAAGGTGTGTTGACACTGTTGTAAATTTACTTAATTTCCAAGATTTTCTGTAGATTTTGTCAGCTCAATGGTAGCTGTTTTTTGCTTACCATCTCTATAGAAAATGACTTTAATTTTATCACCAATTTGATGAGAATAGAGGGCAGATTGTAAATCTGCAGTTGATTCAATGGTTGTGTCATCGATTTTTGTAATGATATCTAATCGACGCAAATATTTGGATGCCGGCATATCATTTTCAACTGAGCGGACAAGAACCCCACCTTTGAGTTTGCTTGGAATGTCTAATTGGCTAAGATCAGAAGAGGATAGGTTAGCCAGGTCCATCATGGTAATTCCAAGAGCTGGACGAATGACTTTACCATCTTTTTCTAAATGTTCAATAATATTTTGTACATCATTTACAGGAATTGCAAATCCCATTCCTTCAACCGCAGTTTGGCCATTTGAAGAGATTTTACTTGAGGTAATTCCGATGACTTGTCCCTGAATATTGATAAGGGGACCACCAGAATTCCCTGGGTTGATGGCAGCGTCCGTTTGCAACGCTTTTGTAGATACATTTTGGCCGTCTTCTGATTTGAGCTTCACAGTACGTCCGAGACTAGAGACAATCCCTTGGGTAACGGAATTGGCAAATTTTGTTCCTAAAGGACTACCAATAGCGATTGCGGTCTCTCCAACAGTCAACTTAGATGAATCCCCAAATTCAGCCACGGTCGTAACATTATCTGAACTGATTTTAACAACCGCAATATCTGAGAAAGTATCAGAACCAACAACTTCTCCAGAAACTTTATTTCCATCTGCAAAGAGAATATCGGCTTTTGTTGCTCCCATTAATACGTGGGCATTTGTTACTAAATAAGCGTCTTTACCGTCTTTTTTATAGATAACACCTGAACCTTCACTAGCTACTTCTGGATCAGAATCTGTTTCTCCATTGATGAAGCCTTTTTCAGAGGTTTCAGCGTAGGTAATAACGGAAACAACAGCATTTTTAACCTTATCAACGGCTTCACTAGTTGATGTTGTATTCTTATAAGCACGATTGACTTTGGTAGATTTTATTTCTTGGCTAGAATTTGTAGAATTCCCTTTAGTAAACTGGAAAGAGGTTAAGGTCCCTAAGATTCCTCCAGTAAAACCAATGACAAGAACAAGCAAAAGTTGCAAAGTTTTTTTTAGAAAATTTGATGGTTGTTTCATAGTTTTCTCCTATTTGTTCCAATTATGGAAAAGTATAGATCTGGTTTCTTAATTATAACTTAAAATGGAAATTTTTTCCACAACTTGTGGAAAACTGTGTATAAGTGTGAAAAACGTGAGAATAGAGCCATTTTTTGAAAGATAGATTCTGTCTTATTTGTTGAAGACTTGTGTATAAGTTCATTTGTGTTAGAATATGAATATGAAAATTAAGATTGTAACAGTTGGAAAATTAAAAGAAAAGTATTTAAAAGATGGAATCGCCGAGTATACAAAACGCTTGGGGCGGTTTACGAAGCTAGAAATGATAGAATTACCGGATGAAAAAACTCCTGATCGGGCCAGTGATTTAGAAAACCAGCAAATCCTGGAAAAAGAAGGAAATCGTATATTAGCTAAAGTTGGAGATCGTGAATATGTGATTGCCTTAGCGATTGAAGGGCAACAATTTCCATCTGAGAAGTTTAGTCAAACCTTAGATGAGGTGACTGTACGAGGGTATTCTGAAATTACCTTCGTGATTGGAGGGAGCCTAGGCTTGTCTCCAGCAGTTAAAAAACGAGCGAATTTACTTATGAGTTTTGGAAAGTTAACCCTTCCCCATCAATTGATGAAGCTTGTTTTAATCGAACAAATCTACCGGGCATTTATGATTCAACAAGGAAGTCCTTACCATAAATGAATCTTGACGCTCCTCCTATTTTCTGATAGAATAAAAAGCATCTGGTCTCATAGCTCAGCTGGATAGAGCATTCGCCTTCTAAGCGAACGGTCGCAGGTTCGAATCCTGCTGGGATCAAAATAAAAACGTGATTTTTACAGAAATCACGTTTTTTTTTTATTACTTAGTTTTTAAAAAAACTAGAGTTTTTCTAAACAGATAGGATAAAAAAATTGTAAAAACTAGATTTTTTGTTCCAAATAGCTGTAAAAATGAACCAAATAGCGGAAATGTTAAAAAAGTCTTTGATTTTTTACTAAAATTTATGTATATTAAATTTAATAATTTAATGATCAAATAAATTATAAGGAGATTTTTTTATGAAAAACAATCCATCAACAGTTTCTAAGGCATTTAAGGTTCTTACAGAAAAAGAATTGCAGCAAATCTGTGGAGGGGATAAACATACAAAAATTTTAATTAGAGATTTGTTTAAAAAAGGTAAAAAATAATGTCGATGAATTATGTGTATTTTATTCTCATTGGATTACCCTTGATTTTATCTTATCCATTAATTGATAGACAGTTAAAACATAAGCATTCAAAATTCTATTTAATTTTAATTATTTCTACTTTACTTCATGTGATATCTTTTATTTTAGGATATTTTGACTTAGATTTATTATATGCTTTCTTTATTTTAGCTTATCCTATATTTTTCTACTCATACTATAGATTCTTTTGTAGATATGATCATTATTTTGCCATTTTATATTCTCTGTTTATTTATCTAGCTTTTGAAACAACAGATACTTTTTTATCAGTAATTTTATCGTCTATAACTGGAGATTACATAGCAACTTATTATTCTATATTTTTTGTTACTCTTATTTCAATTTTATCGATTGCTATCATTACGAGAATTATTTCTATTCTCGAAGTGAATCTTCTCTATTTTAAAGAGCGGGTTTTTAAGAAATTTGTCCAACAATTGATTGTTAGTTATCTTATTTTAACCTTAGTATTGAATGCTTCTCATTGGATAAGTGATATTGCTCATTTCAATAGTTTTGGTAGCATGGTAGCAACGATTTGTTTCTTGATGTTTATCGGAACCTTAGTTCAAATGAAGACGGTTCGAGATCGTTATGAAAAGAAAATGGAGTTGAAGCAAAAGAGGTTCGAACAACGCCAAATGGAGCAGTATATGAATAAAATTCAAGGCCTCTATTTAGAATTAAAAGGTTTTCGTCATGATTTTGGCAATATTATCACTTCCTTAAATTTAGCGATTGAGGAAGAAAATATTGAGGATATTAAACGAATTCAAAGAGATGTTCTTGAAGAATGCTACGGTCAACTCCAAAAAGAAGAATATACAGGATTTGACCTAGGAAATATTCGAGATTCTGCTTTGAGAAGTATCCTAAGTAGGGGATGGATCTATGCAGAGGAAATGGGTGTCAAACTAACCTTTGAAACAGAAGATATTATTGAAAAGGTTCCAATGAGATTGTTGGATCTCGTACGAACCGTTGGAATTTTAGTCAATAATGCTATTGAAGCTGCTAAAATGAGTCAAGAAAAAGAAGTTCAAATAGCGGTTTTTAATATGCCAAATGGAGTGCATCTGATTATAAAAAACTCTATTTCTGATGAACCGATTAATTGGAATAAGCTCTATGAAAAGGGATTTTCAACTAAAGGGGATCGTAGAGGAATGGGCCTTGCGATTGTAAAAGAGCTTATTGGAGAATATGCTGCTATTTTTCTAGAGACAGAGTTGATCAATGGAAGATTTACGCAAAGCTTAGTTATTGGAGAGAAAGGAAGATAGATGAATATTGTATTGCTAGAGGACGAAATTTCTCAACAAGTTCGAGTAGAGAAACATGTGAAAGCTATCGCTGAGGAGGAAGGTCTACGATTAAATATTGTTTCCACCAGTAAAATAACTGAACTAAAGGAATATCTAACCAATGGTGATTTTCATCAGCTTTTCTTCCTTGATATTGATATCAAAGGGGATGAAAAAGCTGGTATCAAGGCAGCTCAAATGATTCGTGAGGTCAATCCTTTTGCGATTATTGCCTTTATCACGACGAAATCGGAATTTGCTACCATTACCTATCGTTACAAGGTATCAGCTCTTGAATTTATTGAAAAAACCTTGAATGAAAACTTATTTAAAGAAAAAATTCGAGAATGCATTCTTTACTTGAAGAAGAATGTGATTGAAAATAAAAATATCGTTGATTTCTTTGAGTATAGTTTCAAAAATATGGAAATTCGAGTTCCATATCGAGATATATTGTACATTGAAACAACTGGAGTTTCCCACAAATTGCGACTTGTTGGAAAGAATTTTCAAAAGGAATTTTTAGGGACTATCAAGGATATACTTGAAAAAGATGTAGACAATCATTTCTTCAGTCCTAATCAGTCTTATCTAGTGAATCAAAGAATGATTGTCAATTTTGATCGTCGCAAGAGACTCTTGATGTTAGAAGAGGAGACGACTTGCCCTGTTTCTCGTACACAGGTGAAAAGGGTCGAAGAATTATTAAATAAAATACAGAAAAAGGCTTGACAATTTTTGAATCGATGGTATAATGGGATATGTTCTGTTAATGACATGGTCCGTTGGTCAAGGGGTTAAGACACCGCCTTTTCACGGCGGTAACACGGGTTCGAATCCCGTACGGACTATATCTCATTCCGCCATAGCTCAGTTGGTAGTAGCGCATGACTGTTAATCATGATGTCGTAGGTTCGAGTCCTACTGGCGGAGCTAAACTAGCATCCTAAGGGATGCTTTTTTTGTATAAAATAAGAGCCCCTTCCAACTGAAGGGGCTCTTTATGATGCAAATTTACTGATTTTTTGAGGATTGAGATTTATTTCGAATAGCATTGTAGCAAGCGAAGGAAAGAATTCCGAGTAGGAAAGCGATGGTTCCTTCTTTTAACCCATGTGGAACGAACTGTAGAACAACTTGTCCTTTTCCTTTAGGGACATCAACAGCCATAAATCCTTTTTGAGCCCTTCGAATAGGGACAGGTTGATTATTGATCGTCGCTGTCCATCCTTTATCATAAGGAAGGGTGAAAAATAGACTTGTATGGTGGTCTGCTGAAAAATCTGCAGTAACGGTATTTCCTTTGGTTTGCACATGAACTTCTTGTTGGTGCAACCTTTCAAAGGCTTCCTGGTAGGCTTGAAGGTTCAAAGCAAAAAATTCTGGAGTTTGGAAGGTTACTGTAGAATTTTCAGGGAAGGCAATTCGAACCTTAACAGTTTCTCCTGCTGTAAAGTGACCAATGGTGAAGAATGGAAAGACATTGTCTGTTGTATAGCGGTTGACTTGGCCATTCGTAATGATCTCCACATCGGTATAATCTTCATTCTCAAATTCTAAAGAAGGAAGGTTTACATAAAGTTGACTATCGTTTTGAACATAGAGCTCATATTCGATGCTGGCATAAGTCAGAAAACTATCTGCTTCAACTTTAGCCTTTTGAGGTCCTTGAGAAGGATCGTCTGCACCAGTTTTCAGTGGATGTAATCGCTGATAGTAAGTCAACGATTGACCCGTTAGATGATTGAGAAAGTTCTTTTGGTTATCTAAGGTTAGATTAGAAAATGGGATATCCTTGTAGGGACTTGCTGTTAGAAATGCTAGTGAAAGAGCTTTTTCATTTTGATACAAGGTCTGATTTCCTTGCGTTTCCAATTTATGAAAAGCAAACTTTTGGGGATTCCTATCTGAAATATTGTATTTGATCCCGAACAGACTATCCATTAGTAATGTATTGTTTTGATAGCGCAAGTTCAAGTTGGTTCCATCTGATTTAAAACCTAGTTTGTCTAGGGTCGAACTGGTATCTGTATTTCTGACAGATGAAAATTGGGAGATCCCTCTAAAATTGTATTTCATACTATCATTACCTGTTTGAGGTTGGAGAATCTCTGTTCGGTAAAAATTTTGATCATTCTGTAAACTTGATGTCAATTTATCAATTGCTGGAATCTTTCCTTGGTAAGAAGAACGAGCTGCAAATACCCATTCATTTGCAATCCCATCCATTTGATAATAGCTATTTATACCAATTTCAAATAGACAGAAGAAAAGAATAACAGCAGAAAAAATTGGATAAGAAAGTTTACGAACTGTAAAGGCAAGTGTCACAGTAAAGAATACAAGAAGGAATTCTAGTGTCAAGACAAAATGACTGCTTGTCAAGAAAGGATAGTGCTTGCGATAGAGAAAGGTAAGGATAAATCCAATGCTAAGCAAACTGAAAGCTAGGCAGAGTCGTTGCCAATTAATTTCTTTTAACCGATTGAGGACTTCTGCTGCAATGAACAAAATAGTCAATGAAAAGAGCCAGGCATAACGGTGAAGAAACATATTAGGAGCATGCATGCCCTGCCAGAATAAATCCAAAGCTTGTAAATAGAAACTTGCAATAAGAATGACTAATAAGGTCAAATATGCTAGTTTCACGTGAAACCGAATCGATTTGACAAAGAAAAATAGAAAGGCAAGTAAAAATGGGAACAGACCAACATAGATCATAGGGATAGCCCCATATTTTGTTGTATCAAAGCTACCAATCAAGTTCTTTGCAAAAACGTCTAAGTACCAACTATTTTCTGTAAAGGTTCTTGTAATCTTGGTAAAGTTTTCCCCATGAGTTCGTAAATCCAATATGGTGGGGTAAATCATGATCAAGCTAGTGACCCCTGCTAAAATTGACACAATTGTAAAGTCAAAGAAAGAAGATTTTCTTTCTTTAAAGTCCCAGGAAAGCTGAGTAAAATACCATAAAGTTAAGAAGAGAGCCATCATAAAACCAAAATAATAATTTTGGATGAAGAGGATGGTCAGATTTATAAAGTAGAGAACTCGCTTCTTTTGAGTCATTAAACGGTGTAAACCTAAGAGAATGAGCGGAGCCAAAATGAAGACATCGAGCCAGGTTTTGATTTCAATCTGACTTATGGAGAAACTCATTAACGCAAATAAAGTTGACAGTGAAAGAATTAAGAATTGTTGGAGTTTAGGATAGATTTCCTTAATGGAATAATAAGTTGACAACCCAATCAAGCCTATTTTTATTAGTGTAAAGAGATAGACGGAATCAACCATGGATAAACTGTCAAAAAAGAAGACAAAGGGAGATAGAAAGCTTCCTAAGTAATAGCTGGAAAGAGCGTAGAAATTTAAGCCGAGCCCACTTGTAAAACTGTAAAGGAAGCTGTCGGTTCCGTGTAAAATATTTCGTAAAGTAACGTCGAAAATAACGTATTGATGAAAGCCATCACCTAATA
The DNA here is from genome assembly GCF_058200455.1 of Streptococcus sp. SCPM-O-B-15294 (M123). Taxonomy (NCBI): domain Bacteria; kingdom Bacillati; phylum Bacillota; class Bacilli; order Lactobacillales; family Streptococcaceae; genus Streptococcus; species Streptococcus sp. SCPM-O-B-15294 (M123). Next base: position 24,181 of record NZ_JBYQGU010000015.1, read on the forward strand.
AAGGAGAAGTTTCACTCCCCCAGTAAATGCCCTGACTGAGGTAGACGAAAAATAAGATTGTAAAGGGAAGTAAAAAAGCTGTAAAGTAAACAATGATGGGGTGTGATAGATATTTTTTAAATTTCATATAGTCTATTGAAAGACCCTGAAACAAAGGTTCCAGGGTTTTTGATCATTTGGAGTGATTTTTAGTCTTTCCAAAGTTCTTTAACTTTTGCTTGAACTTCTTGGTTTTCTAAGAATTCATCATAGGTTTCATCAATCCGGTCAATGACACCATTTTTTGAAAGAACAATGATATGGTTGGCAAGAGTTTGAATAAACTCATGGTCGTGACTGGCAAAGATGATCGATTCTTTGAAGTTTTTCAATCCATCGTTCAAGCTTGAAATTGATTCCAAGTCCAAGTGATTTGTAGGATCGTCAAGTACAAGAACGTTTGACTTCAAAAGCATGAGTTTTGAAAGCATCACGCGCACTTTTTCTCCCCCTGACAAGACGTTGACAGGCTTGTTAACCTCATCTCCAGAGAAGAGCATGCGTCCGAGGAATCCACGAAGGAAGGTATTGTCATCTTCTTCTTTACTTGCGAATTGACGGAGCCAGTCAAGAATTGACTCGCCACCTGCAAAGTCAGCTGAATTGTCTTTTGGTAAGTAAGAGCGGCTAGTTGTAACTCCCCACTTGACAGTTCCTTCATATTCGATTTCACCCATAATAGCGCGGATCAAGGCAGTTGTTTGGATGTCGTTTTGTCCGATAAGAGCTGTCTTATCACCTGGTCGTAAGATGAAGCTGATGTTGTCAAGAATAGTTTCACCATCAATCTTTACAGATAAGTTCTCTACTGTCAACAGATCATTCCCAATTTCTCGTTCCGCTTTAAAGCTGATAAATGGGTATTTACGACTAGATGGGACAATTTCTTCTAACTGAATCTTGTCAAGCATCTTTTTACGTGACGTTGCCTGTTTCGATTTTGACGCATTGGCAGAGAAACGAGCCACAAATTCTTGTAATTGTTTGATTTTTTCTTCTGCTTTAGCATTACGGTCTGCTAACAACTTGGCAGCCAGTTCAGATGATTCTTTCCAGAAATCATAGTTACCAACATAGAGTTTGATTTTTCCAAAGTCTAGGTCGGCCATGTGGGTACAGACTTTATTCAAGAAGTGACGGTCGTGGGATACAACGATAACGGTATTCTCGAAATCAATCAAGAAGTCTTCTAACCAGGTAATGGATTGAATATCAAGACCGTTGGTTGGCTCGTCCAAAAGAAGGACGTCTGGTTTACCAAAGAGAGCTTTTGCTAGGAGGACTTTTACTTTATCCCCATTTGCTAGTTCACTCATATTTTGGTAGTGGAGCTCTTCTGGAATATTCAGATTTTGGAGGAGTTGTGAAGCTTCACTTTCCGCTTCCCAACCACCTAGTTCAGCGAATTCTCCTTCGAGTTCTGCTGCGCGTACACCGTCTTCATCTGAAAAATCTTCCTTCATATAGATAGCATCTTTTTCCTTCATGATGCTATAAAGTTTTTCATTTCCCATGATAACGACATCAATGGCACGCTCATCTTCGTAGTCAAAGTGATTTTGACGAAGAACAGAAAGACGTTCGTCTGGTCCAAGAGAAATATGACCAGTTGTCGGTTCAATATCCCCAGCTAAGATTTTTAAAAAGGTTGATTTTCCAGCACCATTGGCCCCAATCAAACCATATGTATTTCCTTCTGTAAATTTGATGTTGACATCATCAAAAAGTTTACGATCACTAAAACGTAGTGAGACGTCTGTAACTGTTAGCACGTATAGTTCTCCTCTTTTTCTGTCTATATAAGCCTATTTTACTAGAAAATGCTTGATTTTTCAATGAATACCCTTATGCATTGGAGGAAGTCATTTAGTCTATAGAAAAGGGTGAAGAACTTGACTTTCCTTTGATGTCATTATATAATGAAAAGCAATCAGAAGAGTAATCTGTATTCGTTTTTTAGAGAGCTTATGGTTGCTGAAAATAAGCAACGAAACAGAATGAAATGGACTGATGTTCAAATAGAATCTTAACCAATAGAGATTCGGCTAGCAGGCCTTATGTGCAGCTCATTTGTGATGAGTCAGAGAGAACAGCATATGCTGTTCTAAGTGAGGTGGCACCGTGTCTCAGACGCCCTCGCATAGTTTTTGCTATGCGTGGGCTTTTATTTTGTACTTCAGGGAGGAAGAAAAATGACCAAGCCGATTATTTTAACTGGAGATCGCCCGACTGGGAAGCTCCATATTGGACACTATGTCGGTTCGTTGAAGAATCGAGTTCTTATGCAAAATGAAGACAAGTATCAGATGTTTGTCTTTTTAGCCGATCAGCAAGCCCTAACGGATCATGCTAAAGATCCGCAAACCATTGTTGAATCTATTGGAAATGTTGCTCTAGATTATTTAGCAGCTGGCTTAGATCCAAAGAAATCAACTATTTTTATTCAAAGTCAAATCCCTGAGCTAGCGGAATTGACCATGTATTATATGAATTTGGTCTCTGTTTCACGTTTGGAACGAAACCCAACCGTTAAGACAGAAATTTCCCAAAAAGGGTTCGGTGAGTCTATTCCATCTGGTTTTTTGGTTTATCCTGTTTCCCAAGCTGCAGACATTACCGCTTTTAAAGCCAATCTCGTGCCTGTTGGAACTGACCAAAAGCCCATGATTGAACAAACTCGTGAAATTGTTCGTTCCTTTAATCATGCGTATCATTGCGATGTCTTGGTTGAACCGGAAGGAATTTTCCCAGAAAATGAGGCCGCGGGTCGTTTGCCTGGCTTGGATGGGAATGCCAAAATGTCCAAATCTCTTGGCAATGGTATCTATTTAGCGGATGATATGGACACCTTGAAGAAAAAGGTCATGAGTATGTATACAGATCCTGAGCATATTCGTGTCGAAGATCCAGGGAAAATTGAAGGAAATATGGTTTTCCATTATTTGGATGTTTTTGGCAAAGAAGAAGATCAGGCGACCATTCAAAACATGAAAGACCATTACCAACGGGGTGGTTTAGGTGATGTTAAAACCAAACGCTATTTGTTAGAAATTCTTGAGAGAGAGTTGGGTCCTATTCGCGAACGGCGGATTGAATTTGCTAAAGATATGGGTCAAGTTTATGATATGCTTCAAAAGGGTAGTGAAGTAGCCCGTTCGGTTGCAGCAGAAACGCTTGATCAAGTCAAGTCTGCCATGGGATTAAACTATTTCAAGTAAGTGCTTGATATTGAGATGATTCAATAAAATAAATGATTCAAAAGAGGTACCAACACCTCTTTTTGAAATATTGTACAAATGATTGACAAATTATCTTAGAATGGTATGATATTATCAATCAAAAAAGACGAGCTTGGCTCAAAAAGAAAGAAAAGAGGAAAATGGGAATGTCAAATTGGGACACTAAATTTTTGAAAAAAGGTTATACCTTCGATGATGTATTGCTCATTCCAGCTGAAAGTCATGTATTACCAAACGATGCAGATCTTCGTACAAAATTGGCGGATAACCTTGTGTTGAATATCCCAATCATCACAGCTGCGATGGATACAGTCACTGAAAGCCAAATGGCTATTGCCATTGCCCGTGCTGGAGGACTTGGGGTTATTCATAAAAATATGTCCATTGCCCAACAAGCAGATGAAGTTCGTAAAGTAAAACGCTCTGAAAACGGCGTTATCATTGACCCATTTTTCTTAACACCTGAGCATACCATTGCTGAAGCCGATGAACTCATGGGACGGTACCGTATCAGTGGTGTTCCTGTGGTTGAAACCTTGGAAAATCGTAAACTAGTTGGGATTTTGACCAACCGCGACTTACGTTTTATTTCTGATTATGATCAACCAATTTCAAATCATATGACTAGCGAGAATCTAGTAACTGCACCAGTCGGTACTGATTTAGAGACCGCTGAACGGATTCTCCAAGAACACCGCATTGAAAAATTGCCGTTGGTAGATGAGAATGGTCGTTTGTCAGGTTTGATTACCATTAAAGATATCGAAAAAGTTATTGAGTTTCCAAATGCAGCGAAAGATGAATTTGGTCGTCTTTTAGTAGCAGGTGCTGTCGGAGTTACATCTGACACTTTTGAGCGTGCGGAAGCATTATTTGAAGCTGGTGCGGATGCCATTGTCATCGATACAGCCCATGGTCATTCTGCAGGGGTTCTTCGTAAAATTGCTGAAATTCGTGCTCATTTCCCAGATCGCACCTTGATTGCAGGTAATATTGCTACAGCTGAGGGAGCGCGTGCTCTCTATGATGCAGGTGTTGATGTTGTTAAGGTTGGGATTGGGCCAGGTTCTATCTGTACAACTCGTGTGATTGCAGGTGTTGGGGTTCCTCAAGTTACAGCGATCTATGACGCAGCAGCTGTTGCGCGTGAATATGGAAAAACAATCATTGCTGACGGTGGGATCAAGTATTCTGGAGATATTGTAAAAGCCCTTGCAGCTGGTGGTCATGCAGTCATGCTTGGATCTATGTTTGCAGGAACAGATGAAGCACCAGGTGAAACTGAAATCTTCCAAGGACGTAAGTTCAAGACTTATCGTGGTATGGGGTCTATTGCAGCAATGAAGAAAGGTTCAAGCGACCGCTACTTCCAAGGTTCTGTTAATGAAGCCAACAAATTGGTTCCAGAAGGAATCGAAGGTCGGGTTGCTTATAAGGGTTCAGCAGCCGATATCGTCTTCCAAATGATTGGTGGTATCCGTTCTGGTATGGGCTATGTTGGAGCTGCCAACCTTCAAGAATTGCACGAAAATGCACAATTTGTTGAAATGTCTGGGGCAGGTTTGAAAGAAAGCCACCCACACGATGTTCAAATTACCAATGAAGCACCAAACTACTCAGTTCAATAAAAAATAAAAGTGTGAAATCTTATGATTTCACACTTTTATTGTGTCAAAATGTTGTCAATCAAGATTGACAACATTGTTAATTATTCGTCAACTTGACCTGATTGAATATTGAAGATTTTTAAGTCTTCTGGCAAGTCTTTTAGGTGATCTAGGGTTGTAGTTGTAATAAACGTTTGGATGTCACGAGAGATAACTTCTAGCAAATGTAGTTGACGATTGTTGTCAAGTTCACTCATGACATCGTCTAAGAGTAAAATCGGCTTTTCATTTGTCAAGGATTCAATTAATGAAATCTCTGCTAATTTTAAGGAAAGAACAACACTGCGGTGCTGCCCTTGGCTACCAAAAGTCGCATTCATATCATTGATGTAAAAGCTAATGTCATCTCGGTGAGGACCAACACTGGTTGTTTTTTTGATGAGATCTCTTGTCCGATTTTCTCGAAGCAAGGTGATAAAGGTTTGGCGAAGTGTCTCCTCATCTTGAAAAGGAATGGAGGAATCATACCGAATAGATAGTTTTTCAGTTTGATTCGAAATTTCAAAATGTTTCTCTTGTCCAAAGTCTTCTAATTTTTTAAGAAAATCTTTCCGATGGATACAGACCCGGCTACCATAATCTGCTAATTGCTCATCCAAAACATCTAAAAAGGTTGGGTCTACGGTAGTTGCCGTTTTTAAGTAACTGTTTCTCTGCTTTAAAACATGATGATAGGCTGTTAAATCCGATAGATAGACAGGTTTCATCTGGCCTAAATCAATATCAATAAACTTGCGGCGAAGAGCGGGTGAGCCTTTAACAAGTTGTAAATCCTCTGGAGCAAAGAGAACCACATTCATGTTACCGATATAGGTTGATAACTTGCTTTGTTTTAAGTGGTTTACTTTAGTGACTCGTCCTTTTGAGGATAAGGAAATTTCTAAAGGGATTGAGCCGGTCTTTTTTTCTAGGACCCCTGAAACAGTAAATTGTTCCTCTTGAAAATGAATTAGATCTTTATCGGAACGGGTCCGATGGCTGCGGGTCAAGGCTAAAAAGTAGATGGATTCGAGGAGATTGGTTTTTCCTTGAGCATTTTGGCCTAAGAAAATATTCAAACGAGAGTGGAATTGAAGATCTACTTCTTTATAATTTCGAAATTTCTGAATGTGTATGGATTTAAGCCACATATTATGTTCCTGGGAAACGAACAGGCTTCCGCTTATTCTCTTCTTTTTTAGGTTTAGAATCTTTTTTTTGTTTTTGTTCTTTGTTTAATTTCTTTACCAATTGAGCAACGCGTTCTTTTTCCAGCTTGTCCGCTTGATAGTCTTCAATCTCTTCTGGACTAGGTTCTGTCAGTGTTATGACTTCCTTCTCACCAATTACTTCGATTGTATCTCCGACTCGTAACTTACGTCCTCTTCTGGTTTCCACTTCTCCATTGACCTCTACTTGATTTTCGTGTAAAAAGGCTTTGATAGCTCCACCGCTTTGGATGATACCCAGTTCTTTAAATAGGGCTTGTAGTGTGATAAATTCATCAAAAAGTTTATAGTTCATAGTTCACCTCAATGATAGTTATTATACCACAAAAGGATGAAAAACCTAAAATAGGGCGAGTCAGTGTAAACGTTTTTTAATCTGTCTGGGAAAGATTTTACTGGGATTTCATGATATAATGAAGAGTAATATTTGTTAGAACGAGGATGACGATGGAATTAGTTACTGGTGTTCGAATCCATTTTATGAAATCAGAAAAATTTAAGACCAATGAGATAAAAGTGCGGTTCTCAGCCCCTCTTTCTGAAGAAACAATAGCAGGACGGGTTCTAGCCTCACGCATGATCGAAACAGCCAATCAACTTTACCCAACTTCACAGCAATTTAGAGAGCAGTTGGCGAACTTGTATGGGGCCAATTTCTCTACTTCTGTTTCAAAACGCGGTCAAATGCACTACATTGATATTAATTTATCTTATGTCCGTGATTCTTTTTTGAGCAAGAAAAATGTCCTGACAGACCAGATGTTGGATTTATTAAAGGTATCTCTTAATGCTCCTCTTGCCGAAAACGGGTGCTTTCATTCAGAAACTTTTTCAGTAGAGAAAAAAAATCTCATTACAGAACTAGAAGCAGAAATTGAAAATCATTATTATTATGCCCACCAACAATTGAATCGGTTGTATTATGATCAAGCTGATATGAAACTGAGCAAGTATGGAAGTGTCCAGCAGATTCAGAATGAGGATGAAGGGTCAACTTATCAAGCATTTCAAGAAATGCTTCAAACAAATCTGATTGACTTTTTCTTTATGGGTGATTTCAATGAACTAGCGGTCATTGAAAAGATTAGTGAATTTGGTTTACAACCTCGTAAATCTCATGTCAATCTATTTTATGCCCAATCTTTTTCAAATGTTGTCAGAGAAGGACTTGAGCAAAGAGAAACTCATCAATCTATTTTAGAGTTAGGTTATCATTTTCCTGTTCAGTATGGAGAAAAAGAGCATTTTGCTTTGATTGTTTTAAATGGTTTACTGGGTGCTTTCTCTCACTCAAAATTGTTTACAGTCATTCGAGAAAAAGAAGGATTGGCTTATACTATCTCTAGCCATTTTGATATTTTTTCTCATTTTATGCGGATCTATGCAGGGATTGATCGAAAAAATAGAACCCGGACCATGACTCTAATGAGTCGTCAAGTAAGTGACTTGAAGAGAGGGAAGTTTACAAGTGAAGAGCTGCGCTTGACAAAAGAAATGATTATAAATGCTGCAAAATTGTCGCAGGATCGACCTGGTACCTTGATTGAAAGAGCTTATCTACAATCTACTTTAGGAAAACAGTTCTTGTCAATTGATGATTGGATCCAAGCTATTCAACTGGTGACGAAAGAAGAAATTATGGCTGTTGCCAAATCACTCAAATTACAAGCGGTCTATTTTATGGAAGGAAGAGAATGATAAAGAAAGATTTGGAGAAAATAGATTATCCAGCTGTTGGAGAATGTGTTTATCAGACAAGTCTCCAAAATGGATTGAAGTTATATTTAATTCCAAAAGCGGATTTTAATGAAAGCTATGCAATCATTTCTACTAAATTCGGTTCTATTGACACAAGATTTACAGTGGATGGAGTAGAGGGAATAAAAGAATTTCCAGCAGGGATTGCACATTTTCTTGAACATAAATTATTTGAAGATCAAGACGGTCAAGATTATTTACAGCATTTTGTAAAGCTGGGAGCTGAAAGTAATGCCTTTACTAGCTTTACACAAACTAGCTATCTCTTTTCGACCACCTCGAATGTCAATGAAAATCTGAGATTGTTACTGGAGATGACACAATCTCTTCATCTCTCAAAGGATTCTCTAAAGAAGGAACAATTGATTATTCAACAAGAAATCGAAATGTACCAAGATAGTCCTGACTACCAATTATTCTTTAGGGCGTTGGCAAATCTCTATCCAGAAACACCTTTAGCCCAAGATATTGCAGGTACTGTATCTTCTCTCTCCCAAATTGATGAAAAAAGTTTACAGGATAATTTCGATTATTTCTACCAACCATCCAATATGCAGCTAGTGGTTGTCGGAAATTTTGACCTTGACAGTCTTGTTAACCTTGTTTCTGAATTTGAGATGAAGACCTCTTCAAATCCTCTTCCTCATATCTCACCCGTGGACTTAAATCCAGTTGTTCAAAATGAGACAAGTCGGATGGAAGTTGCCTCACCGAAATTAGCAATTGGAATTCGTGGAAGAAATCAGATTCCTCCTCTTTACCAGTATCGCTATAAGATTATCCTCAAATTATTGTTTGCAATGATGTTTGGATGGACATCTAAACGATTTCAGTCACTTTATGAAGTTGGTAAACTTGACAACTCCTTGACGCTAGAAATTGAAGTAGAGTCTTCTTTTCACTTTGTGATGTTAACGATGGACACCTCGGAACCTGTCAGTATATCCCATCAGTTCAGAACGGCCGTTAAGAATTTTGAGAAAGATCCTGATGTGACTCAAGAGCATTTGGATACGATTAAAAGTGAAATGTTTGGAGATTTTCTACACGGTTTGAATTCCTTGGATTATATTGCGACTCAATTTAATCCAATTGAGACAGGTGAAAACTTATTTGATCTTCCAAAAATTTTACAGAGTATTTCTTTACAAGATGTTGTAAAGGTTGGGCGAGATTTTGTCAATGCTTGTGATATGACGGACTTTATCATTTTCCCTAAATAACGGGATAATAGTGGAATGATGTTTTTGTCGAATTAAATCGACGTTGATTTTGTCAATTAGATGTAAATGATCATGTAAACTAGTAAGGAGACTAGAATGAAAAAAGAAAATATCCCAAATGCCTTAACACTGGTTCGAATTGTGTTTATTCCTATTTTTATTTTGATGCTAATATTTGGTAAAGGTTATGGTTGGCATGTAGCAGCAGCTATTGTCTTTGCAGTTGCTAGTATCACCGATTATTTGGACGGTTATTTAGCTCGTAAATGGAAAGTTGTTAGTAACTTTGGAAAATTTGCGGATCCTATGGCTGATAAGCTCCTTGTCATGTCTGCCTTTATCATGATGATTGAATTAAAGATGGTTCCGGCTTGGATTACTGCAGTTATAATTTGCCGTGAATTAGCCGTAACTGGCCTCCGTCTGTTATTGGTTGAAACAGGAGGAGTTGTTTTGCCAGCAGCTATGCCTGGAAAAATTAAAACCTTCTCACAAATGTTTGCTATTATCTTCCTTCTCTTCCATTGGGACTTATTGGGTCAAATTACGCTTTATGTTGCGCTAATCTTTACAGTCTACTCTGGATATGAATACTTTAAAGGCAGTGCCTACCTCTTTAAAGATACCTTTAGATAAATGAATAATATTATAGAAGTTCGAAATCTTACATTTAAATACCAAAAAACAGATGAGAACCATCAGTTAAATGATATATCGTTTCACGTGAAACATGGTGAATGGTTATCCATTATTGGACATAACGGAAGTGGTAAATCAACAGTGGTCCGCTTGATTGATGGCTTGTTGGAACCGGAATCTGGTCAAATCTATATTTCCGGAGATTTGTTAACTCCTGAAAATGTTTGGGATAAACGTAGTGAGATTGGGATGGTTTTCCAGAATCCAGATAACCAGTTTGTTGGGGCTACAGTTGAAGATGATGTGGCGTTTGGGTTGGAGAACCAAGGAATTCCAAGAGACGAAATGGTGCAACGAGTAGATGAAGCTTTGAAGATGGTCCGCATGGATGAGTTCAAAGATCGAGAACCCGCTAGGTTATCCGGTGGACAAAAACAACGAGTGGCCATTGCTGGGATTATCGCTTTACGACCTAAAATCATCATTTTAGATGAAGCAACCAGTATGTTGGATCCTGAAGGGCGTCTAGAACTAATTCGGACAGTTCGAGAAGTCAAAGAACGATATGGGTTAACCGTTATTTCTATTACCCATGATTTAGAAGAAGTTTCCCTAAGTGATCGGGTTATTCTTTTTGAAAAAGGAAAAGCGACCTTGGATCTGACTCCAAGAGAACTCTTTTCTCGAGATGATCTGGATGAAATAGGACTAGAAGAACCTTTCGCCAATCGATTGCGTAGCATGTTACATCAAAAAGGTTTTCCAGTTGGAGAAACCTATCAGACTGAAGGAGAGCTAGAGAAACTATTATGGGAATTGCTTTAAAACAGCTTAGTTATACCTATCAAGAAGGTACTCCTTTTGAAGGAGCGGCTCTTTTTGATGTGAATATAGAAATCCCAAGCGGTTCTTATACAGCTCTAATTGGGCATACTGGAAGTGGAAAATCAACCATCCTCCAATTATTAAATGGTTTGCTTTTGCCCAGTCGAGGGGAAGTGCAAATGAATGATATGCGCATTAGTTCTGAGTCTTCTCAAAAAGAGCTAAAGGATCTTCGGAAAAAAGTGGGTCTCGTCTTTCAATTTCCAGAAAGTCAACTCTTTGCTGAGACTGTTGTAAAAGATGTCGCATTTGGGCCTCAAAATTTTGGAGTAGACCAAGAGTCAGCTGAGAACATTGCCAAGGAAAAATTATGCTTAGTCGGTCTTTCTGAAGAGTTGTTTGAACGGAGTCCCTTTGAATTGTCTGGAGGGCAAATGAGACGGGTTGCTATTGCAGGCATTTTAGCGATGGAACCTGAAATTTTGGTCTTGGATGAGCCAACAGCTGGTTTGGATCCGTCAGGCAGACGGGAATTAATGAAGCTATTTGCTTCACTGCATCAAGCTGGGATGACCATCGTTCTTGTCAGTCATTCTATGGAAGATGTGGCTGAATACGCAAATCTTGTTTATGTTTTAGAAAAAGGTCGAATTGTGAGGTCTGGGCATCCAAGGGATGTATTTCAGGATGTAGAAGGACTAGAAAACATACATTTAGGTGTACCGAAAGTGACGAAATTTGCTTGGCGCTTACGTCAAAAAGGACTATCTTTACCAAATTTACCAATCACTTTACAGGAGTTTAAGGAGTTAATTGGACATGAATAGTATGATTTTAGGACGATATGTACCAGGTAACTCCATTCTCCATCGTATGGATCCAAGAGCAAAGTTACTAGGACTTTTCTTGTTAATTGTTATTTTGTTTTGGGCCAATAATGTGATGACGAATGTCCTGTTATTTTTATTGGCCTTTGCGTTGATTTTGAGTGCCAAGATCCCCTTCCGTTTTTTTATTAATGGCCTGAAATCTATGGTCTTTATCATTGCTTTCACCACACTCTTTCAGTTGTTTGCGACGACTGGCGGTAAGACCTTATTTCAATTTTATTTTTTGACTGTAACGGATAAAGGACTTGCTCAAGCTGGTGTGATCTTTTGTCGTTTTATTCTCATTGTTGTATTTTCAACGATTTTAACACTGACAACAACGCCCTTAAGCTTAGCAGATGCCGTAGAAAAGTTGTTAACTCCATTTAAAATCATCAAAGTTCCTGCTCATGAAATTGGACTCATGTTGTCTATGAGCCTTCGTTTCGTTCCCACTCTAATGGATGATACGATTCGCATTATGAATGCACAGAGAGCTAGAGGGGTTGATTTTGGAGAAGGGAATCTCCTTCAGAAGATCCGCTCTTTTATACCAATTTTAATTCCCTTGTTTGCATCAAGTTTTAAACGTGCAGATGCTCTTGCAATTGCTATGGAGGCAAGAGGTTATAAAAGTGGAGAGGGAAGAAGCCGTTATAGGCGGTTAAAATGGCAAGTTTTAGATAGTGTAGCTATTCTGTCTGTAGTAGCAGTTGGTGCTATCATTTTTTGGTTGAAATATTAGAATACCACCACTACATGTAGGGGAATTTTTCTAAAAAAATGAAGAAAAACGCTATTTATAGCGTTTTTTGCATGAAAAATACATGATTTTGTAACCTTTGTAACATAAATTATAACTAACTGTAACATTTAATGTGTAAGATAGTATTATGTTCGAAAGGAGAATGTATTGATGAACACAAAAAAAGTCCAATGGACATTAACTTCTATTATCTCAGCTCTTTCACTTTTTGTTTCTGGTGTGGTAGTGAATGCTGAAACATACGAAGTGAAAAATGGTGATACTTTATCAGAAATCGCGATTAAGAATAACACTACTATCGAAAAGCTTGTTGAATTGAATCAAATCAGCAATCAAGATTTAATCCACGCAGGTCAAATTATTGAGTTGGGTGAACGTTCAAACTCATTGATTAACAAAGTGAATACTGCTACAGCAAGTCAGGAACCAGGAGTTGAAGCTTCTACAAATCAAGTAGCGGCTGAAACATCAACAACTACTGCTAATGCTACTTATAATGCAGCACCAGTTGTTACAAATTCAGGAAATGGGATTGTACTTGCTAATGGGAATACTGCTGGAGAAACTGGATCCTATGCAGCGGCTCGAATGGCTGAAATGACAGGTGTTCCTGCATCAACTTGGGAAGCCATTATTGCCCGCGAATCAAATGGTCAAGTGAACGCAGCAAATCCATCTGGAGCTAGTGGTCTTTTCCAAACAATGCCAGGTTGGGGTTCAACTGCTACAGTTGATGATCAAATCCAATCAGCTTATAATGCCTATTCAAACCAAGGACTTTCAGCTTGGGGATACTAAAAAAGAGGGGAAACCCTCTTTTTATTTTGTTTCTTACCTTGATAAGGATTGTAAAGACTTGTAAAGAAAAATGACTGTGTCAGTCAACCTTGGTGAACCATGGATACTCTTACCCATGAGTGATTTCATACATAAAAGAGGTTTACAAAATTGTAAACCTCTTTTATGAATTTAAATAAGCGATTAACTCTAGAGGAGAGTCTAGGATGGTATCAGGCAATTGTTCTTTTAATTGGTCTAAAGGTGCAAATCCCCAACTGACTGCAATTGTGTGAATACCAATGGTTTTTCCCCCAATGATATCAAATTTAGTATCCCCAACGATGCAAGCTTTCTCTTTTGGAATTTGATGGTCCACTAGTACACGCTGAATGATATCAGCTTTGTGCATAGATCCCGGGATAGAACCATAAATCCCTTCAAAGCAATCACTTATTCCTAGTGAATGGGCTATTTCGAGACTCACTTCCTGATTCTTAGAGGTGGTGATGAATAAGTGATAACCCAATTCCTTCAATTGTTGAAGGAGTTCTTTGATACCTGGGTAGAGATAGGTTTGTTGTTGGCCAGTTTCTTTGTAATAAGCGCGATAGATTTCTACAGCTTTTGTGACAAGTTCTTTTGGAAGATGGTTTGTAAATGTAACTTCGAGTGGAGGGCCCATAAAGGTTCGAATAGTCTCTTTATCAGGAGCAGGAACTCCTAGCACCTTGAAAGTGTGTAGAAAGGTGGTTTCAATTCCTTCGGAACTATCGACTAAAGTCCCATCCAAGTCGAAAAATATGTACTTCATAGGTTAGTCTCCAAATATTTCTTGCTGTAGTCGTTTCCCAGTTGGAGTCGCTGCTAGACCACCTTCAGCCGTTTCTCTAAAGGCAGTTGGTAGGCTAGATCCAACTTGATACATGGCGTCAATGACCTCATCGACAGGGATTTTGGATTCAATTCCTGCTAGAGCCATATCCGCTGCAATATAGGCATAGCTTGCACCCATAGCATTTCGTTTGACACATGGGACCTCTACCAGTCCTGCAACGGGATCACAAATTAAGCCTAACATATTTTTGATGACGAAACAAATGGCTTGGCTAGCTTGGTAAGGACTTCCCCCAGCAGCCAACGTCAAGGCAGCTGCACTCATGGCTGCCGCGGAACCCACCTCGGCTTGACAGCCTCCTTCAGCTCCTGAAATCGATGCATTGTTGGCAATAACCAGGCCAAAGGCTCCTGCGGCCAATAAGAACTCCAATTGTTGGTGCTCATCTAAATGGAGTTTCTCGATGGCTGAAGTAAGAACAGCAGGTAAGCAACCGGCCGATCCAGCAGTGGGAGTAGCACAGACTAAGCCCATTTTTGCATTGTGTTCGTTGACAGCGATAGCATTTTTGGCTGCGGTTAGGACAGTATAGTCGGAGAGGGCTTTTCCAGATCGAATATAGCGATCCAATTTTGCAGCATCTCCTCCGGTCAAGCCACTTCGAGAAAGTTGGTCATTGAGTCCAAGATGAACGGATTCTTTCATCACCTCAAGGTTTCGTGTCATAAGAGTCAGAACTTCTTCGCGCTCGCGACCAGTTAGTTCAAACTCAGTTGCAATCATTAATTCTGCGACATTTCCTTCATAGTGGAGGGTCGCTTGCTCAACTAGTTCGGTAATGGAATAAAACATGGGGTCTCCTTATTGAAAGAAATTCACATTGTGTAAATGGGGAATTTGACGGATTAACTCAATAGCTTCGTCACAATTACGAGAATCCACTTCAATAATCATAATAGCCTTTTCACCGGCTTTTTCACGGGTTACGTTCATTTGGGCGATATTGATATCATACCGGGAAAGGGCTTCTGTCACATGGGCAATCATCCCAGGAACGTCTTGGTGAACAATAATAATAGTTGGGGTGTTCATGTTTAGAGAAATTGCAAAGCCATTTAACTCGGTAACTTGTATGTTTCCCCCACCAATGGAAATTCCTGTGACGGAGATGGTTTTGTGCTCATTTTTCACCGTGATAGTCGTCGTATTTGGATGAGGTGCATTGCTCTCTTTTTGAATAGACCAGACGATTCGAATTCCTCTTTCATGAGCAATTTCAAGACTATTGGGGATTCTTGGATCATCTGTGTCCATACCCAAAATACCAGCTACAAGCGCCAAGTCTGTCCCATGACCTCGATAGGTTTTGGCAAAGGAATTAAACAACTGAAATTCAACTTCTGTCGGATCCTCTCCAAAAATAGAAGAGACAATTTTTCCAATACGAACAGCTCCAGCAGTATGGCTACTAGAAGGTCCAATCATAACCGGTCCAATAATATCAAATACGGATTGGAATTTAAGCGAATTCATCAGTCAGCTCCTTAGGGTTTCTTTTCTTTCATTATAACAAATCTAAGGCATGTTTTCTTCTATTTTAAGAGGGAAATTTTGTTTTAACCTTAAAAGATACTTAAAACCAGTTTATTTGAGGTGTTTTTTATTCTTGCTAACATATTATTGAAACATTTGACGTGATTTCATAAAGTTTCTGAAACATTTCTTCTGTAAGATAAAGAACATACAGAAAAGGAGTGTAAAACCATGAATAAAAAAATCTTTGTAAAACGTGTAATCGGATTGAGCTTATTATCAGGAATGTTTATTCCCGTCCTTGCCAGTGCAGAATCTTACACTGTAAAGTTGGGTGATACCTTATCAGCTATTGCTAAAGAGAAGAATACAACGGTTGATTCGATTGCTAAGAAAAATAAGATTAGCAATGTCAACCTCATTACAGTCGGTCAAGTTTTAGAGATTGAAGATGAGAAGTCAACAACTAATACAACAGAGCAAGCTACCACTACACAAGCAACAACTACGGCATCTGCTTCTGATGGCTTGAGTGCCGAAGATGCAGCAGCTAAAGAATGGATTGCCCAGAAAGAATCAAATGGCAGTTATACAGCACAAAATGGCCAATACTATGGTCGTTACCAGTTATCCCTTTCTTATTTAAACGGTGACTTGTCGGCAGAAAACCAGGAAAAAGTAGCCAATCAATATGTTGTCAACCGATATGGATCATGGTCGGCGGCTAAAAACTTCTGGTTGGCCAATGGCTGGTATTAAAGTAGATGAAAGAGTTCAGCAATTGGACTCTTTTTTGATTTACAGACTTGTAAACATATAGATACAATAGCCAATAAGAAGGATGGCAAGATGCTTGTTTTCTACTATAAAGCGTGTTACAATTGATAATGCTCAAAACGACCTTCAATCGTTGAAGCAAACCACGACCTTCAATCGTGAGAAACGAAAAGATGGGAGAAATCTATGAGTGATAACTCGAAAACACGTGTTGTTGTTGGTATGAGTGGTGGTGTGGATTCATCTGTAACAGCTTTATTATTAAAGCAACAAGGTTACGATGTCATCGGCATCTTCATGAAAAACTGGGACGACACAGACGAAAATGGCGTCTGTACAGCTACAGAAGATTACAAAGATGTAGCAGCGGTTGCAGACCAAATTGGCATTCCTTACTATTCTGTCAACTTTGAGAAAGAATACTGGGATCGTGTCTTTGAATATTTCCTTGCCGAATACCGAGCTGGTCGAACACCAAATCCGGATGTCATGTGTAATAAGGAAATCAAATTTAAGGCCTTTTTAGATTATGCTATGACACTCGGTGCAGATTATGTAGCGACAGGGCACTATGCGCGTGTGGCGCGTGATGAAGATGGCATTGTTCATATGTTACGCGGCGTTGACAACGGGAAGGACCAAACTTATTTCTTAAGCCAGCTGTCACAAGAACAACTTCAAAAAACCATGTTCCCATTGGGAAATTTGGAAAAGCCTGAGGTTCGCCGGTTGGCAGAAGAGGCTGGATTGGCAACAGCTAAAAAGAAAGACTCCACTGGGATCTGCTTTATTGGAGAAAAGAATTTCAAAGAGTTTCTAGGGAATTACCTCCCTGCCCAACCAGGCCGAATGATGACCGTAGATGGACGGGATATGGGTGAGCATGCCGGTTTGATGTATTATACGATCGGTCAGCGGGGTGGACTTGGAATCGGTGGCCAACAAGGTGGGGACAATGCTCCTTGGTTTGTCGTTGGTAAAGATCTGAGTCAAAATATTCTGTATGTCGGTCAAGGATTCTATCATGAAGCACTCATGTCAACAAGTTTACAGGCTAGTCAAGTTCACTTTACACGAGATATGCCAGAAGAGTTTACATTAGAGTGTACAGCTAAATTCCGCTATCGTCAGCCTGACTCCAAGGTGACTGTACACGTTAAAGGTGACAAGGCAGAAGTGATTTTCGCAGAACCTCAACGAGCCATTACACCAGGACAAGCTGTTGTCTTTTACGACGGTGAAGAGTGTCTAGGCGGTGGCTTGATTGACAATGCTTATCGGGATGGAAAAGTTTGTCAGTATATTTAAATTGACAAATTTTCTCAATTTGCTACAATAATAAAAGCAATAGAAATGATGGTCAAAGCTCATGGATGTTGCAGGCTTTTTTGTCCTGCACTTCTCAGAGTTTTGACTATTTTTGTGTCGTTTCGAAAGGAAGTTACATGCAAGAAAAGGATTTTCGGACAAAGTTAAACCAAATGGTTTTTGGTGTGAGAGCGACTGCTTTGATTGTAAAAGACAATCGTTTGTTAGTCGTTGAAGATGAGGATGGTTTTTATACAATCGGAGGTGCCATTCAAGTGGATGAAGCTACTGAGGATGCCGTAGTTCGAGAAGTAAAAGAGGAACTTGGGGTCGCATCTAGAGCTATTCAGTTAGCTTTCATTGTTGAAAATCGATTTGAACAAGCTGGGGTCCACTATCATAATATCGAGTTCCATTATTTAGTAGACTTACTGGAAGATGCACCGTTAACCATGCAAGAAGATGCGAAGCCCTTACCTTGCCGGTGGCTTGCTTTAGATGATCTACATACTGTTAATCTGAAGCCGTCATTTTTAAAAACCGCCTTACCAGATTGGGACGGACAATTACGACACATCCATCTTAAAGAATAGGAGAAAAAATGACTTATAATTTTATAGAAGAATACGATATTATTGTAATCGGAGCGGGGCATGCTGGGGTAGAAGCCTCCCTTGCTGCGAGCCGAATGGGTTGTAAAGTTTTACTTG
>NZ_JBYQGU010000016.1:0-41494 GCF_058200455.1 Streptococcus sp. SCPM-O-B-15294 (M123)
TTTCAACTCTTTTATTAACTTCCCCAGTTGATTAAAAGATAGAGGATGCTAGAACCAAACATATCAGCCAAAGCATGCATGAGGAAGAATGGCAAGAGGTTTTTGATCACCTTCTTGTAGAGGACATAGTAAAAGAGTCCATAGATCACTCCAATGACCACTGCCCAAAGCAAACCTTGGTAGGTATGGAAGGAAATCCGAATCAAGGTCGAATAAGCCAGTGCCCACCACTTGTACTTCTGATTAACAGATGTCATGACTCCTAAGAAGAAGAACTCTTCGTAGAAACCATTGAGCAAGGCGTAAGCAATCGCTATTGGACTAAGCGCTAAGAACTTGTGAATAATCTGCATGGGATCGATATAAGAGAGGAGATTGATATTGAAGTAATCGTACTCTCCACTCACCGTTGTCACGATATCCCCAAACAAACCGACGATGGCAAAGATCAAGGGGACCCAAAAGAGAACGGACCATTTAAAGCGAATCGGAAGCTGTTTAAAGTCGAAATTCCGGAGAAATAAGTAGGCCAAGGCAAGGGCTAATAAGATAATCTGCAGGGTGAAGTTGCTCGAGTATGCTGCCCCATCCGTAGCTGTATTGGTGGCCGTTTCAGTAGCTGCGGTGACGGTTTGGGCGACTGGCTGAAGACTGGCAAGGAAGAGCTCTGTAGACCAGACAATAAACTGCCCAAACATGATCGCAGTCACAATAGCGATATCAAACCACTTAAGCTCTTTTAAAGGCTTTTCAGGTCGTATCAACTTTAAAATTTTCATCATTCATCCTTCTATTCCCACATTGGAAGTGTTTTTGATAGTTCTACTATAAAAGAAGTAGCTTAAAATAACTTTAATTTTTTGCTAGTAATAAATATGTATCAGTATAAAACGACCATTTGGTCGTTTTAGAATGGAGACAAATTATTATTTTACATACAACAGTTAGATGATTTCCCAAAAATGAGTTTTATTTTCAGTCATTTAAGAAGATCAAAAACTATCCGCTGTGAGAAAAATGCCTGAAACGTAATTGTTTCAGGCATTCGGAATTATTGAGACCTTAGGCTCAATAATTAGTCATGGAACTTTTAAAAAGTTCGCTGACGTCCGTACTCACCTAAGGAAAGTTTTTTAGAAGACTTTATCTTCAATCTGAAACGATCATTCGGTCGTTTTCCTAGTTTGTCTCCTCTAAGAGGTCTTGGATTCTATCCAGATACTGGTTGTCTGTCACCGCCATCACGCGCACCCCTTCTGGCCAGATAAAGTCGGGACCAATCTGACTTCGCAAAGGCTGGTCTTCCGCATCTCGATAGCCAATAATATTGAGTTGATATTGGTCTCTGATTTCCAAGTCTCGGATGCTTTTTCCTACCCAGCTAGCTGGAACTGTAAACTCGACCACCACCACTGCTTCATCCAACTGGAAGACTTCAATCCCGTGTTGGAAAAGGATCATCTTAGCTAGAGACATCCCCGCTTCTACCTCTGGTAGGATGACCAAATCAGCCCCAATCTTCTCAAGGACTTCCTTGGTCACTTCATTCTTGACCTTGACAATGACTCGCTCAACACCAAGGGCCTTACAGTGCATGACCGCCAGCACACTGGACTCCAGGTTTTCCCCCGTCGCGATCACGACTGTGTCACAGGTACCGATATCAGCCGCATCCAAGAGGTCCATTTCTGTAATGTCTCCAACAATTCCAGTCGTAATCATGGATTCATATTGGTTGATCACATCTGCGTGATCGTCAATTGCAATAATATCCACATCCTGATCCTGCAGAGTTTTCAGGACACTCTGTCCAAAAATTCCTAATCCTAAAATTCCAATGGTTCGATTCTCCATAAGTTTCTCCTATCCAATAATGATGTCTGCCTTGGCATACTGCAAGGTATCTGCTTTCTTGGCTTGGTAATTGTTCAAGCTAACCATGAGGGTCAAAGGACCAATCCGTCCGATAAACATGAGGACCATGATAATGCCTAGTCCAGCTCCATTTAAGGTTGAGGTTACATTGGCGGTCACTCCCACTGTCGCTAGAGCGGATACCACCTCAAAGACCAAATAAATAAAGCGTTGGCCATCAGGCGTCACCAAACAGATTCCTAATAGCCCCACTAAGAAGGTCAACTGGAAAATCACCGCCGTCCCAAAGGAACGTTGAACAATGTCTGGTGAAATCGTACGTTTTCCTAAATTGGTATGTGGTAGCCCCAATAGTTCCTTCCGAGCCAGGAGCAAGAGGACCAGGAAGGTGGTGATTTTCATCCCCCCTGCTGTCCCACCTGGTGCTCCACCTAAAAACATCTGCAAGAGATAGACGAAGAGCGTCACTGGTCGGACTGCTGTATAATCTAAGGAAGCAAAACCAGCTGTCCGCATGCTGACGGTTTGGAAAAAGCTGACTAAAATTTTCTCTCCCAAGGGGAGGGCCCCAATGGTTGCCGGATTATCAAACTCGGTCAAGAGACTGGTGACTGTCCCAAAGAGGAGGATCGCAGCTGTTAACCAGAGAACCACCTTGGTATGGAAGCGAAGAGTCCGCCGTCCTGATTGATTGCGGGCCTTGGTAGCCAGGTCAAACCAAACCATAAAACCCAAGCCCCCAGTAATAATAAGGGCAGACAGGGTCAGGTTCACCAGCCAATCGGTCTGGAAACTCATCATACTATCGCCCCCAAAATTATCGAATCCCGCATTACAAAAAGCTGAAATCGCGACAAAGATGGAGTTAAAGATTCCATGCCCCCAGCCGAAGCGAGGAATGAAGCGAATCATGAGGAGCAAGGCCCCCAGTCCTTCGATGGTAAAGGTGGTTATGAAAATAGAACGGACAAAACGGGCCAAGCTCTGGTTATTGCTAAAGCTAAAGCTGTCCCGAATGGTCTGTCGGTCCTTGTAGCTGAGCTTTTGACGACTTTCCATAAAGAAGAGACCGATAAAGGTCAAGATCCCCAGGCCACCGATCTGAATCAAGAGCATACAGATCAACTGCCCCCAGGCATTGTAGGTCGAGGCTACTGATTGGGTAAAGAGCCCTGTCACACAGACCATGGAGACTGCTGTAAAAAGGTGGTCGACATAACCTGCTTTTGAGCTTGCTTGCTGGACAAAAGGCAGACTCAATAAGAGGGAGCCAATTAAGATAACCAAGAAAAAGCTGAAAAAGAGCCTCCTTGCTGGAGATAGACTTTTAATCTTGGACTGCCATTGTTTTAAAAATAATTTGACTAACATAGCTTCATTGTACCATAAAAAGAGAATAGACCTACAAGTGAAGAACCATTTCTAGGCACAATTCTAAGGCTTTATCGAATGCTTCAGATCCCCAATCACGCTGGTCATAATTTTCCAGGTCTGCAAGAGAATCTGCGGTAAATAGGAGCAAGCCCCAAACCGCATCACGAAGCTGGGCTACAGCTGCAAGTGAGGCACACTCCATCTCCACAACGCTACACCCTTCTTCAATACGATAAGCAACCTTGTCGGGCGTCTCTCTATAAAAGCCGTCCGTCGACCAAGTCAGGACCTCTTGATAAGGAATTTCTTTTCCTTTCAAGACAGTTTCAATGGCGGTCAGCGCTTGACGATCCACCTCTATATAGCGAGATGGCGCCACATAATGGTAACTAGCTCCCTCATCTCGCAAGGCCTTGGTCGGGATCAAGAAGGTATTTTCTTCCAAGTCCACCAAGACGCCACAACTTCCTGAGGAAATAATTTTCTTCACCCCATAGCCGATCAACCAATCCATGAATTGAGCTGCAGGGGCTGATCCGACTGGCGCTTGCGCCAAGCAGATATCCTCTCCTTGGTGCTCCATGACATAAACCGGATAGGTCTTGGTAGCTGAGACAAAGCTAGCCACTTGCTCAGCACCGACAGCTTCGGCAAAGCGCTCAATCTCATCCTCCAAGAAAGCGTACACACATTTTTCAGGTAGATGCAGATTTAGTCCCTCATGAGTCGGCATAATGACAGCCTGCGGATTGTCGTCAAACTCTAAAATAGGAATTTCATGTTTATGGATCATCTATTGCCTCCAAACTTGTTTGTAACATTATATAAGTCCATCTAGTCTGTGTCAAGGAGAGATAGCGAAAAGGACTATTTTCCTTCCACAGCAACTCCCCATATAACTGAATACTTTCAACTATGATATAATGGGGACAGTACAAGTGAGGAAACCAATGTTACAAGAACTAACCTTTACAGGCCAATGGAGACACTATCAAAAACGCGTTCTCGATAAGAGCGACGCTTTTATGGCGGATGGCCACCTGCATTTAGTAGCAGCTCCTGGCTCTGGAAAAACAACCCTGGGAATCGAATTTATCAGACGCTTTGGGCAACCAACCCTGATCTTGGCTCCTACGGTCACGATTCGTCAACAATGGGTGGACCGGATTATCCAAGCATTCCTAAGTGATGAAAGCCAAGCGGAGCAATTGATCTCTCAAGACCTCAAACATCCTAAGCTGATTACAGTGGCTACCTATCAGGCCCTACACAGCGCCATGAACCAAGTCGTCGGTCAATCACAAGCTGAGGATACCGATGACCAGGCAGAGATTGAAACGTTTGATTTCAAAGACTTTGATATTTTTACTACTTTCAAAGCCATCTCACTCGGGACCCTTTGTTTAGATGAGTGCCATCACCTGCGCAATGAATGGTGGAAGAGTTTGGAAGCCTTTCGTCAAGCCTTCCCTGACTTAAAGATGATCTCCCTCACCGCTACCCCTCCCTATGAAGGAGACCCTGCCCTTTGGGATCGTTATATCCGCATGTGTGGTGAGATTGATGAGGAAATTACGGTTCCCGAATTGGTCAAGGAAGAAACCCTTTGTCCCCATCAGGACTATGTCTACTTTGCCTTTCCAACCAAGGAAGAGCAAGAGCAGTTGGACGCCTTTAGCCAACAAAAGAATGCTCTCTTACAGCAACTGACTTCCGATCCCCTCTTTTGCCAATACCTGCAAAACTGCCAGGCCTTATCGGGTCAGATCAGCGATGATGAATTGCTCAATGATCCCCAATATCTCTCTGCTACCCTGATCTTTCTTCGAAGCAAGGGAATCGCCTTTCCCAATCGTTTCCAGGACCTTTTAGGAGCCAAGAAACTACCTGCTTTCACCATGGACTGGCTTGAAATCCTCCTGCAAGGTCTGCTCTTTCAGGTGCCACACTGGTACAATCTACCAGAGGAATATGAAAAACAAGTCCTCCATGAACTAAAAGCAGCGAGCTTAATCGATCGAAAACAAGTTAAACTGGTCCGCAATAAAAAACAAGACCTTCTGCTGAATCAATCCCTCGGAAAACTCAATGCCATTCGAGAGATTTTCAAGGCGGAATACCAGGCCCTCGGAAGCCAACTGCGCCAACTAGTATTGACAGACTATATTCGCCAAGACTTTGAAGTTCATCTCGGGGACAAGGATGCCCAATTTACTCAATTGGGAGTGCTCTCTTATTTCGAATCTATTCGCAGGGAAAGCATAGAGCTAACTACTCCTCCTGCCATCGCTGTCTTGACCGGCAGCATCGTCATCATCCCGACGGTTGCTAAGCCAAGATTAGTAAAACTTCTAGGAGAGAATCGTTTGACTTACCAAAGTGTCGGCCAATTATCTCCTGATGACTTTCTCAAGGTTCGCTTGGTTGGTTCTCAACATAATTTGGTGACAGCTGTAACCCAGCTCTTTCAAGAAGGGCTCATCCAAGTCGTCATTGGAACCAAGTCTCTTCTAGGAGAAGGCTGGGATGCTCCTTGCGTCAATTCCCTGATCCTAGCGAGCTTTATCGGTAGCTTTATGCTCAGCAACCAAATGCGAGGTCGTGCCATCAGAGTGTGGCCCGAAGATCCAGACAAGACCAGTAATATCTGGCATCTAGTCTCCATCAATCTTTCCCTAAAGAAATGGTATGAAAAGTCCGATCTTGAAAAAGAAGAGATCGAAGCCCTCACTGATCAGTTGAAAGAATACAGTCCGGATCTGGAGCTCTTAGAAAGACGGATGAAGCAATTTTTAGGTCTCCATTACAAGGAGCCCTTCATCGAATCTGGTATTGAACGTCTAGCCTTTGACAATATCCGCTATACAAAAAAACAGTTGCAAAAACTCAATGAAGAGACCTTAGAGCGCTCCACCCATCGTCAAGAACTCCGAGACGGCTGGCAAAAAGCCCTGCCTATTCTGGAGAATATGGAGATTGCAAACGAGGTCCAAGTGGATAAACACTTCCTGCCCCTGGCCCTATTTTTTGACGCCAGGAAGCTAGCTCGCTGGCTGACGGCCGCTGCTTTGACCGATGCTTTCTCCAACCTGATTTACTATTCACATAGAGGAGGAGGGAATAAAGCGTCTCTAATTCTTCTATTCGTCTTAGCTGTTCTCGCTCTCCTTGCTTGGCTCCGCTACTATCTCTATAAGACCCCTTATAAACGGTTAGAAGTCTTTGGGCAGGCTATTCACCAAGCCCTGCTCCTTTCAGGTCAGATCCAGACCCAAGAAACCCGCATCCAAGTGGTCCGAGATAGAAAGGATGCCATCAACACGCTGATTTATTTGAAGGGCGGAACCATGCGGGAGAAGGAACTCTTCTCGCAAACTATGATTGAATTTTTCGCGCCGATTGAAAATCAGCGCTATATCTTGAAAGCACAAGAAAAGGTATCCGATCAGACAGAATATTTCGCTGTACCAAGCCTCTTTGACAAACGAAAAGAGGACGCCCAAGCCTTTGTGGCGCAAATTCGAAAGAGCCTAGGCAAGTATACCCTCGTCTATACCCGAAGTGCGGAAGGTCGTGCCATTCTCCTTGATGCGCGCATTAAGGCCTTAGCTAATAAACAAGAGCGTATCTTCACCAAGAAACAAGTCATGTCGGATTTGAAATAAGAATTTATTTCACAATAGAAGAAAAGTCTAGCAGAAACGATTCTACTAGACTTTTTCATTACTCAATGATAATCATAGCCTTAATAGTCTTGCGTTCATCCATATCTTTATAGGCTTGATCAATCTCGTCCAAGCTATAACTATGGGTGAAGACGCGACCTGGATTGATATCGCCATCAAGGACAGCCTTAAGCAAGAACTGTTTGTCGTAGGTAGTGACAGAGGCTGCTCCACCTGCTACCGAGATGTTTTGAGCAAAGGTCGAACCAAGGGCACGATTATTGTAATGAGGTACGCCGACAAAACCTAAACGTCCTCCATTGTGAAGAACCCCAAGGGCTTGATCGACAGCTACTGCGGTACCGACACATTCAAGGGCCGCATCTGCTCCGCCACCAAGGATTTCACGGACCTTGGCAATCCCTTCTTCGCCACGCTCCGCTACTACCGCTGTCGCACCAAATTCCAAAGCCATCTGTTGCCGGTCTTGGTGACGGCTCATAAGGACGATTTGAGACGCACCACGCATCTTAGCTGCGATAACCGCACATTGTCCAACAGCTCCGTCACCAATAACGACAACCTTGTCACCTTTTTGCACATTAGCTACACGCGCTGCATGGTAGCCCGTTGGCATGACATCAGCTAGCGTCAAGAAGGATTTGAGCATAGCTTCTGTATAATCAGATGGTTGACCTGGAATCTTGACAAGGGCCCAGTTAGCATACTCAAAGCGCATGTACTCCGCTTGCACCCCATCAGACCAGTTGGTGCCGATATGACGGTCACAAGTCCCATCGTAGCCAGCACGACAGGCATCACACTCCCCACAACCATGGGTGAAAGGTGCGATGACAAAGTCTCCTGGTTTGACCGTTGTAATGGCTTCTCCGATTTCTTCGACAATCCCAATGGCTTCGTGGCCACTATTTTGATGCCCTGCTTCAATATCTGGATTGCGGTAGCTCCAGAGATCGGATCCACAGACACATGTGCGGACGATGCGGAGAATAACATCATCCGGCGCTTCGATTTGCGGACATTCTACTTCTACTAGACCCACTTGCCCAGCTTTTGTATAGACTGTTTTCTTCATAGGAACAACCTACTTTCTATTGCTTACTTACCTATAGTATACACTTTTTCTTAGGCTTCTGCTCATACCAACTCTTCATTAATGGTGGTGATGATCATGCCCATGACCTTGATCAGCTTCCAGTTCTTCGATCTTGCGTTTATGGGCTCGGTGGGTTGCCAGATCTTCATCGACCTCAATAGTAACATTTTGAAAGCCACAGTCTTTAAGCAAGGTGCGGATAGACTCTTTACAGCCTTCCATATGCTTGACATGCTCTAAACAAACATGGACAATGGCGTTTTTTTCCAGGCCATCCATGGTCCAGAGATTGAGCTGATTGATACTAGTCACATAGTCCAGCTGCTCCAAATCACTCTTGACTTGCTGGATATCCACTCCTTCTGGCACAGCATCGAGGAAAATCTTGAGCGTACTCCAAAAACGTGGAAAGGCTTTGGACAAGATGAACGCAGAAATTAGAAGAGATAAGAGGGGATCGAGGAAGTACCAATCAGTGTAGCGCAAGATGATGGCGACGATAATCACCGCCAACCAACCTAGTGTATCCTCAAGGAAATGGAGACTCAGGATGGATTCATTCTTAGTCTGCCCCTTACGGACGATGAGACTGGCTGTTAGATTTATGGCAATCGCAATGACTCCCAACCAAAGCATCCCCTCATAATCCACCGGCTGAGGCTCGATTAGCTTGCTGATATTCTCTAGAATGACTAAACTAGAGCCTGTTATGAGGATGACTGCTGTCAGGATGGCCCCCAAGAGGCTAAAGCGCTTGTAGCCTAGGGTATAATGGCTGTCCTCCTCCCGATTGGAAATACTTTCGAGAAAAGCTGAGATACCAATAGCCAAGGCATCTCCCAAGTCATGGACAGCATCCGCTAAGATTGCACTGGAGCCAAAGAGACCGCCAAAGATAAATTCGATGATGGCAAAGCTAAAATTTAAGACAAAAGCCAGCCAAACAGCAAATTTTGAACTCATTTTTGACCTCCTTTAATATATGATATAATGGGAATAGATGATTTTCTCACTAGTATTATCTCCCACTCTACTTAGAAAGGATAGAAGCAAACCGTTCTTTGTGTACGTTACTGAACAGTTTGTTCAAATTGTCTATATGAGTCAAACTGACCGGCGGATTGCTAAAACAAAAAAAGCGATCTATACAGCCTTCTTAGAACTGTTAAATAGTAAAGGTTACCAAGCGACGACTGTTCAAGATATTATTGATCGGGCAGATGTTGGGCGATCTACCTTTTACAGTCATTATGAAAGCAAGGAACTCTTGCTGGACGAACTCTGCCACTACCTCTTCCATCACTTGTTTGAGAGAGAGGCACACCTAGCTGCAGAAGACTACCTGGCTCACATCTTTCTCCATTTTCGAGAAAATCAAGACCACGTGACCAGCCTCCTTCTCTCCAAAAATGATTATTTTCTCCGTCAACTTCATAAGGAATTAGAAGCCCATGTCTATCCTATGGTGGCAGATGATTTAAAAACAGCTCATCCTGCGATTCCAACTTCTTACCTCAAGCACTTTGTCGTCACCAACTTCATCGAAACCTTGACCTGGTGGTTGAGGAAAGGGAAAGCTTATAACGAGAAAGAAGTTGTCAGCTTTTATTTAGATGTCATGGAAATGACAGCTAAACAAGATAAACATTATTTTTCTAGCTAGAAAGGAAATCTTATGAACCTCCTTATTCTTCTTGGTATTTTTACAGCCTTCTTAGCCCTTGCCTTTCCCCTCCTTCATTTATTGGCTAGCCTTTCAGAATTAAGAAAGGGCAAGAATACTCTAGGAAATCAGCTTCTGTTCATTGGAAGTTGCCTTGCGACCTTTTCTCTTATCCTCTACTTCTTTTTGCCGATTGTTGCTTTATTCCTTTGGATGATTGGCTGTGGTTTGATTTGCTACGGGGCCTATTGGAATGGCAAGCACAAAGAAAACTTCAAACCAGTTCATCATGTTATTCGAGTAGGTATCGCTCTGGTCCTTACCATCTTGTTAGCCTTGTTATAAGAAAAGCTCAAGTTTTTAAAAAACTTGAGCTTTTGTATTTGCTATTTGTTAAGCCATCAACAGCATAAGAATAGGAATCACCACCATGGTAGCTAGTGTTGTCTCTGTCACCATGACCGCTGCATAATCACTATCAGCACCGTAGAGTCTGGCAACAACCGGCGCATTGGTCATCACAGGCATGGCGGACTGGATGATAAAGACTTGCTTCATCAAACTTGGAAGGGGCACCCAGTAGACGATGGAGGCCATCAAGAGAGGGGCAACCACGAAGCGACCTAGTAGAATCAGTAGCTGATCTTTTCCAAGTACCAACTGCTTTACACCTATATGAGACACTGACAAACCGATGAATATCATAGACAAGGGGGTCGTTAAATTACCCAGATACTGCAAATCACTGGCTATAAAGGCTGGCAGCTGGATATGAAGGATCACCAAGACTATCCCTAAGAGAAAGCCCATCAGAGGCGGAGAAAAGACTTTTTTCAGACTCGTTTTGAGATCAAACTGCGCTTCTCCCTCACCATCTCGCTGGATCAGGTAGGTTCCCAAGGTCCAGAAAAAGGTCGTATTGCACATGTAATAGATCAAAACATAGGGAATACTAGCATCTCCAAAGAGGGCCTGGTTAATAGGGAGACCAACGAAAATGGTATTGGAATTAAAAAACATGGAAATAAAAAGGCCACGACGGTCCTGTCTCACCGCAAAGATCCTGGCTACACCTGTCGCGATGCCAAGCAAAATAACCATAGACAGGGCAGGAAACCGCAAGCCTGGCAACATTTTAAGCAGATCTGCTGCTGTGAAGCGTTGCGTGATGGTGTAGAGCATATAGCAAGGTAGGGCGACTTGAGTGACTAGTTTAGCGATCAGGCCACGTGACTTGTCATCAAACCAACCTTTTTCACCGATGACAAAGCCCACTAAAATCATGCCCAGGATGACGAGAATCCCCGATATGCTCCTCAAAAAGATGTCCATGTATTCTCCTTTTACTTTTTTGAAATGAGAGTATGTCTACAAGTCTCAAAAACTATTCTAGTATATCATAAAAAGAGGTGGGCAACATGGCCAACCTCTAATGAGTTTTTGGTAATCCGTTTTTCTCCTTCTTAGTAACCTTTAAGCATTAAATAGATCAGGTTCATAGAGAAATCCTAGGTAAGTAACTTAAATAAAGTTTTTTTCAATTTAAAATTCGCATTATTACTTGATGATCCCTTCTTTCACCAGAAAGTCACGTGCCACTTGATTAGCTGACTTGCCTTCTACTCCGACTTGGTAATTCATCTGGCTCATTTGGTCTGCTGTGATTTTACCAGCCAACTTATTGAGAACAGCTTCCAACTCAGGGTGTTTTTCGAGCAATGCAGTTTTCATGAGGGGCGCCCCTTGATAAGGTGGGAAGAGTTGCTTGTCATCTTCAAGGACCACCAGGTCATAGCGAGCCAGCTCGGCATCTGTTGAGTAGGCATCTGTTATCTGGATATCGCCAGACTGGATAGCTTGGTAGCGAAGGGCTGGTTCCATGGTGGAGACTTGTAGATTAAGACCATAGACCTTCTGCAGGCCCTTGTTTCCGTCTTCTCGGTCGTTAAACTCCAAGGTAAAGCCTGCCTTGAGTTGCCCTTCCACCTTTTTCAAATCTGAAATGGTCTTAAGACCATACTCCTGGGCAATTTTCTTAGGCACTGCGACAGCATAGGTATTCTGATAAGCCATGGGTTTGAGCAAGGCTAGGTCGTCTTGTTGCTTGATCCCATCTCGGGCAGCTTTGTAGACTGCTTCTGGATCATGACCGACTTGTGGTGCTGGCTTGAGGAGACTTTCGGTCACGGTCCCTGTAAACTCTGGATAAATTGCGATATCTCCTTTTTTCAGAGCTTCGTAGAGGAAGGTGGTCTTACCAAAATTCGGCTTGACGGTCACTGTCATATCCGTATTTTCTTCGATCAAGATCTTATACATATTAGCTAGAATTTCGGGTTCTGGTCCTAACTTCCCAGCAATGACCAGGTTTTCTTTTTCTGGTTTTGAAAGAAGACTTGGTGTATAAGAAGCTCCTAATCCCAGGATCATTACCGCAAAGGCAGCAAAGATGGTCCGCAATTTGGCCTTTTCCATCCATTTGAGAAGAAGGTTAAAAGCGATAGCTAAGAAGGCAGAAGATAGGGCACCGATCAAAATCAGACTGGCATTATTGCGGTCAATCCCTAGAAGGATAAAGGAACCAAGTCCCCCAGCTCCAATCAAGGCAGCTAGAGTAGCGGTCCCGATAATCATCACAGCTGCTGTCCGAATCCCAGACATAATAACAGGCATGGCCAAGGGAATCTCGAACTTCTTGAGTCGTTCCCACTTGGTCATCCCAAAGGCGACCCCTGCTTCTTCAAGGCTTGGATCAATCCCTTGTAAACCAGTGATGGTATTTTGAAGGATGGGGAAAATGGAGTAGATGACGAGAGCTGTCAAGGCCGGAAGCGTCCCAATGCCCATAATGGGAATGAAGAGGCCGAGAAGAGCCATGGAAGGAATGGTCTGGAAGATCCCAGCCACCTGTAAGACCCAGTTGCTGGCTCTCTTGCGTGTACTTAAATAAACAGCTAGAGGGACAGCAAGAAAAATAGCAAGGAGCAAGGTCAGTAATGACAGTTGCAAATGTTGACCCAGTGCAGTGCCCCAGTCGCCAAATCGTTCTTGAAAGGTTGCAAGTAGTTTAGACATGGTGAGCACCTCCAAATAAATCTGCGACAAAGTCGTTGGCTGGCTGGGCTAGGATGGTTTTAGAATCCGCCACCTGCACAATCTCTCCTTCTTGCAACACTGCAATCCGGTCGCCTAATTTTAAGGCCTCGTCCGTATCATGAGTAACGAAGATGGTGGTCATACCAAACTCTTTGTGCAATTTTTTAGTCAGAGCCTGCAACTGCTTACGGGAAATAGCATCGAGAGCAGAGAAAGGCTCATCCATCAATAGAATTTTTGGTTCTCCAATGATAGCCCGCACAATGCCAATCCGCTGTTGCTCCCCACCAGACAATTCACTAGCCATGCGATTTGCATACTCTGCAACAGGGAGCCCCACCTTGGCCAAGAGTTCTTCTGTTTTAGAGGCGATTTGTTCTTTAGTCCAGCCCTTCATCTCAGGAATTAAAGCAATATTCTCAGCTACAGTTAGATTTGGAAAGAGAGCAATGGCCTGCAAAACATATCCAGTAGAAAGACGTAACTCCCGTTCAGCATAGTCCTTGATGCGCTTCCCATCCATATAGATATTACCATCAGTCGGCTCCAAGAGACGATTGACCATCTTGAGCATGGTAGTCTTTCCAGATCCTGAAGGACCCACTAGCACCATGAATTCTCCATTTTCAATGCGGAGATTGACATCTTTTAAAATGTTTTTATCCGTGTAGCGCAAGGCTACATGTTTGTATTCAATCATTCAGATTACTCTTTACTTTCTTCATTAATCTCAACTGAAGTTCCTAGTCTTTAACTTATACATGAAATTGTAATACTCGCCACTACATCTGTCAATTGATTTGATTTCAAATGCTGAAGAAAAAGAGCTTGGCCAAGACCAAACTCTGGATAATGAAAATTATTCTTCTTCCACCAATCGTTTGAACTCTGCCTGGAGTTCAGCATTTTCTGTCGGTTTTAGATACATTTGTCCTCCATTAGTTGTATCTGAATGAAAAACAATAGGTTCTCCCGTATTGGTGATAGCGAAAAAGTAACTATGAACATCTGGAAATTTATCCCAATTACTGTAGCGTTCTACAATTCGATATTGAGCATTTCCTAGACCTGTATCCGTATACTCGGCATTCATTTTCTCACTTGGTCCATCATCCCTAAGTGTATAGAGGTGGTCAGGCCCTACATCCCCTCCTGCGATCCCCTTTTGGTAATTGGGTTGTCCTAGTCTTTCTCCCCAGTCCTTTATAAAAGCTTCGAGTTTCGCCGATTTGTTAGCATTCCAAGGAGCTTTTAGTTGTGTTTCTGATTTAGTTGTACGACCAGAAACTTCAAATTCCTGCCATTCGAGACCTCTTAAATCAATTTGATCGGATGCATTTTTTCCAAAATCAGCAGCAATATCATTTGCTTGTATTTGAATCTCTTCTTCTTGGAGGATAGTCGCTTGCTCTTGCTTAGCATTAAGCTGATAAAGAGTCCCATAACCTTGCCCCGTTCCCGAGGACCAGCTAAGCTCTAGAACTTCTCCTCCTTTATAGACAAGCGCAGCATTTCTTGCTCCACCATGACCTGCCACGAACCCTTCTGCCAAAAGGACAGGTTTCCCAGCTTGCAAATAGTAAAGACCGGTTAAGAAATATTTGCCACTCACATTTAGGTCTGCAATCAACAGTTCCTCTATCCCATCATTATTCAAATCCGCAAAGGCATAGCGCATTTCATCTGCTCGGTTAACTGCATTCTCGATTGCCCAACTATTGATTGGACGCTCAGTTGCTTGTAAACTTTGATAGAGACTTGCAATACTTGCTGTATCCTTTGGCGAGGTCAAAATCTTTTGATAATCCTCAAATACAGGCTGGTACAACTTCTTGTAATCTTTTTTTACTTCTTTTTTAGTGACCTTTTTACTAGAAGATGCTAAAGTCGTTGTTTCCGAGCTGTTATTCAACTGACTAGAATGTCGAGGAGTTCGTTTGCTACAACCAACCGTAACAAGTCCTGCTGCTAGGAGAATGACTGCTCCCAATTTCTCTTTTCGTCTCATAAGTTTCTCCTTTTGTGTCATCCTTGATAGCTGTACTTTTCTCTTTATATTATACCAAAAAAGAAGGCTACACCTAATAATTTGTGTAAAACCTTCTGATTATATATGATTTAATTCGGATTCTTCTGCTCCCGCCGATTTTGATGTTCCTGAGTTTCAATGTGTTGCTTGATCAAGGCGACCACTTCATCATTAGTCGGAAGGTCCGAGTGTTGCGCATCCTCTCCTGTCACCGTAATCTCTGAATAACTAGCTGCTTGATTTTGATAGATATACTTACCAGCTGACACACTAGCATCCGGAACCAACTCATCCGAGTCATAGGTAATGGTCCCTGCTACTGAATACATATGAAGGGTTGTCGGGATAGCTTCTCTGTTCTTGATAAAGTCTGCCAACATCTCTGATTTATTTTTGATGTTGGTCTCGGTAAAGTTATAAGGGGTCCCAATGGTCATGAGGGTCTTGAGATCCACATCATAATCCCCTAGATAATTTTCAATAAAGGCAGTATAAATCAAGCCTCCATTGGAGTGGGCCAGTCCCTTAAAGTTATTGAAGTTGTATTTTTCTTGCAAGGCTTCAAAGGCTTGGTTAACCATCTTGGCTTGTTTTTTAATATTGCTGTAGCCATCCTTGTTGTTTTCAAAACCAATGACGATAATCGGCTCATTGTCCTTGGCATCAATACTCCCACTATAAGTAATGGTCCCATCATTCCAAACCTTGACCTTGAGCAGGCTGTGTTTGGTTCCTTGCCGGTCTTGGTTGAGCTTGGTCACCAAGCCATCAAAGCGATTTTCCGTAGCGGAACTTCCCGGGATCATGATAATAGGCGATAGTTTTGAATTATAGAATTTTTCGATTTTCTGGACATTTTTTCGAGTCCAGCTATAAGAAGGCACGGCCAAGCCAATCAAGAAAAGGCAGACCAAGGTGAAGACCAGCGCTGTTTTTTTAGAGATTTTCATGGTTTCCTCCTTCTTCTAGCAAACCTTTCCGAACTTGGTTGCCCATACGGACAAAGGGAATATAAAGGGCCACGTCAAGGGCAAAGCAGAGGAGACTCACAGCTAAAGCTCTTAGGCTTCCTCCCGTCCCAATAAAAGCATAAAGGAGGCTAGGTGTCCCATCTGGCACTGGATAGACAGCTGCTGGCATCAGTTTGAAGCACAAAGCCAGAGCTGCAATTCCCATATTGACCAAGGGGATTAATAAGAAAGGAATCACATATAGCAGGTTAAGAAGAACCGGGATTCCTACCATAAAAGGGGCGCCATTGTTAAAGAGGCTTGGAAAGATACTAAGGAAACTAACTTTCTTGTCCTTTTGACTTCGTGAAACCAGTAAGATCGCAACCAAAAGTGCCAAGACTGCACCAACTCCTGCCACCATACCATAACTGCGGTACAAATTGGTCAAGCTATAAAGATAAGGAATGCCTGTCGTCGTATGATTGGTGATAGCATAAGTCAGATTTTCCAAGGCAAAACTATCATCCGCAATCGAGTTCAAAGCAAAAACTTGACTATTTCCTACCCAACCCGATAAGCCATTCAAGAGTCCCATGACAAAGGTGGATAAGAGATGATGACTGGTCACCGTTAGTGAACTGAAAAACTGACCGATGGTCTGAAAGACACGGTACTGATTGCCCAGGACTAAGAGGCCATTTAAACTGACTCCTAAGAGCAGAGACAAGAAAATGGGACGTACAGTCTTGGGTTGATAAATAAAGTCTTTATTGACGATTTGGTCGTCACTGGCTTTGGACAGACGAAAAATCTGGCCAATTAGGTAACCTAAAAAAATCGCTAAGAAAATATTGGTTGTCGCAGGTAGATTGATGTGAGATAGTTGCCCTTCCCGAAGAGGCCCCATCAATAATCCCTGTGAGCTAACAAGAAAACTGACCATAAGAGCTGTCACACCAGCCGTCCCTGTACTTCTTCCATAGTGCCCAGCTGTATATTTCCCTGCAAAATAGGTTGCTAAAGGTCCAGCCAAACCACTTGTAAAATTAGAAAGATTGGACAAGACTTGACCCGTGACCTGAAACCCTGGGAACCAGTCCGAAACAGAAAAGAGCATATTTATATAACCTCTATCTGAAAAGAAGGACTGGGAAATCACGCGAACAATTGCTGAGAAAAAGTAAAAATGGAAAGAGAGATACCAAGGTCTTCTGGGTTATTTGTACAAATCCACGCTCTCGAAACCAGAGAAATTTTTGCACCAAATATTTTATCATTGTCGCTCCTACTATCCTTGTTGACACGTTAGGTGACATTACTCGTGCACACCCTTCTGTTTTCTTCATTATAGCATATTCCCCCACACAAAAACTCAAGCCAACTGACTTGAGTTTTCTTCTTATCGATCATTGTAGCCGTCTGGGTGACTGGAATGCCATGCCCAGGCGGTTTGGATGATGGTTTCGATATTGTCAAATTTTGGTTGCCAGCCAAGGATGGCACGCGCCTTCTCAGAGGATGCGATCAAGGTATCAGGATCTCCTGGTCTGCGATCGGCCAGCTCAAGTGGGATCGGATGACCTGTCACCTTGCGGGCTGCTTCAACGATTTGAAGATTGGAGAATCCAGTCGATGAGCCCAGGTTAAAGGCAGTCGATTCATTCCCATTTCGGAGATACTCAACCGCTAAAAGATGGGCATCTGCCAAGTCAAATGGATGGACGTAGTCCCGAACATTGGTGCCATCTGGTGTCTGGTAGTCATCTCCAAAAATAGAGATTTTCTCGCGTTTGCCTTGGGCTACTTGCAAGACGATCGGTAAGAGATGGGTCTCTGGTCCATGGTCTTCTCCGATGGATCCATCTGGCTTGGCACCAGCAACATTAAAGTAACGAAGGGGCACATACTTGATGCCGTAGGCTTGATCGGCCCAGCGCATAATGGTTTCCATCATGAGCTTACTTTCGCCATAAGGGTTGATTGGTTTTTGTGGAGTGGTTTCAAGAATCGGAATTTCTTCTGGAATACCGTAGGTGGCTGCGGTTGAAGAAAAGACGATGTAGCGCACCCCACATTCATGCATGACTTCCAAAAGTTTGACCATGCCAGCTGTATTGTTGTCAAAATATTTCAATGGATCGACCATGGACTCAGCAACCAGTGAGTAAGCCGCAAAGTGGATGACCGCATCAATATCGTCATGTTCCTTAAAAACAGTGCGCATGAAATCTTGATCCGCCAGATCTCCTTGGTAAAAGATGGCATTTGGATGTACAGCAGCTCGATGACCCGTCACCAAGCTATCGACAACCACAACTTTTTCTTGTCCTTCATTGACCAAGCGGTCTACCATGTGGGAACCGATATAGCCAGCTCCTCCGAGTACGAGTATTGCCATTAGTTTTCCTTTCGATTCTTTTCTTACCTTTATTTTACCAAAATTTTAGGATTTCTCCACACTTAAAGTGTCGCGACAAAGCGTCTAAAGGCTGCTTGACCTTCTGCTGTTCGCTTGTAGACACCCGCATCTTCCAGCACGCGCGCAAAGATCTGGCCAACCGATTCATGAACGATTGCTTCTGCTTCTGCTTCCTCAGCGATGGATGGGTGAGCTGCTTTCAAGTCATCTGCCCATTCTTGATGGTAGCTAGCCACACTGCATTCACGACCAAGCAGATAGTCTTGGACCTGCTTGAGCTCCTCCTTGAGACGGGGTGGCAAAATCGCTAGGCCCATGACTTCAATCAGGCCGATATTTTCCTTTTTGATGTGTTGCACATCCGCATGTGGGTGGTAAATGCCATCTGGATGCTCTGGTGAGGTTTGGTTGTCCCGGAGCACCAAGTCCAGTTCATAATGCCCATCACGGATTCGTGCAATGGGGGTAATGGTATGATGGGATTGACCGTCGGATGTACCTAAGACTTGAACAGCTGGATCCGAGTAACATCGCCAGCTTTCCAAAATATGGTTTGCCAGGTCAATCAGTTGCGCCTTGTCATCTGATTGCAAGCGGAGAACGGACATTGGCCAGTTGACAATCCCTAGCGATACAGCCTCAAAGCCCTCAATGCTAAAGCTTTCCTCAACAGGAGCTCGCTCCATAAGGAAGGTATGCCGTCCGCCTTGGTAGTGGTCATGAGTCAGGATAGACCCCCCTACAATGGGCAGATCTGCATTAGACCCCGCAAAATAGCCTGGGAAAGTATCGACAATGGTCAAGAGGCGTTCAAAAGTCTTTCGACTGATGGCCATAGGGATGTGCTGGCTATCAAGGAAAATGCAGTGTTCATTAAAGTAGGCATAAGGCGAATACTGGAAGCCCCAGTCATGACCAACCATCTCAAAGCGAATGATCCTGTGATTGGCACGAGCTGGATGGTCTAAGCGACCTTGATAGCCTTCATTTTCAAAGCACAATTGGCAGGCTGGATAATGACTAGCTTTAGCAAGTTTAGCCGCTGCAATGTCTTTAGGATCTTTTTCGGGTTTTGACAGATTGATAGTAATTTCAAGAGAACCGTAGGGAGTTTCTGCCTCAAAGGCTATATTTTGTGCAATAGCCTCTACTTTGATGTAGTCGTTGCGCTTAGAGAGGGCATAGAAATCAGCAATCGCGTCTTCCTTGGACTGACGGTAGGTCTCCCAGAAACGACGATTGACCTGACTCGGACTGGGGGTGATCCAATCCATCAACTCCGCTCCCAGGCTTTCCTTTGCGGCCATGCTATCTGGGATCTTGCTATTGGCAACAGCGATCTCCACCAGCTGCTCTTTGAGTGCGATTACATCTGACTTATGAGCTGGCGCGTCAAGCCCTTCTTCTCCGATACGACTCATGACACGATTTTTTAGATAGATCCGATCCATCTCTTGGTAGTCACTTGCCGCAATAACGGCTGTGACAAATGCATCTAATACCTGTTCTGTCATCCTATCTCCTTTTTAATCGAGCACCCGTGTTCCTGCAGCCACCTCTGCAATATAGAAGCTTGGCGCATAGCCAACGACTTCTTCATAACGGTTACCGACAGCTTCTTCAAAAGCCTCAACCTTCTCTTTATTTACAAGGGCGATGGCGCAACCACCAAAGCCTGCTCCGGTCATACGAGCTCCTAAGACACCGTCTTGTTCCCAGGCTGTATGCACCAAGGTATCCAATTCTAAACCAGTCACTTCGTAATCATGCTCCAAGGATACGTGGGAAGCATTCATGAGACGGCCAAAGCCTTCCAAATCACCTGCTTCAAGTGCCTTACGAGCTTGGAGAGTCCGTTGGTTTTCAAGTACAGCATGACGAGCCCGTTTGATGCGATTTTCATCCTTGATCAAGTAGCTGTAGGCATCAAAAGTCCAGAGGTCCAATTCCCCTAAGGTTTGGATGTCTAGTTTTTCTTGGAGTTCAGAGACGGCAGTTTCACATTCCGCACGGCGTTCATTGTATTTTGAATCCGCTAATTCCCGGCGTTTGTTAGTATTCATGATGACTACGACATTGTCTTTGAGGTCCAGCGGTACCAGATCATACTCTAGGGTGTTGGTATCGAGATAAATAGCCCGTTGATCGGCCCCCATACCGATGGCAAATTGGTCCATAATGCCAGAGTTAACTCCGATGAAATGATTTTCGGTTTGTTTGCCGATCTTGACCAGATCTAGACGTTCTAACTGAAGATCATATAGTTTCTCAGCGATGACGCCAATCAAGAGCTCAAGCGATGCTGAAGAAGAAAGACCAGATCCATTTGGAATATTGCCGTAGACATAGACGTCCATTCCGCTATCAATAACGTGACCAGCTTCTTGCAAGAAGTGGAGCACACCTTTTGGATAGTTGGTCCAGTTGTGCTCTTGTTCAAAATGGAGGTTTTCAAGTGGGACTTCAATGATCCCCTTGTCTTCAAAGTTTCCTGAGAAGAAACGCAAGACCTTATCCTCACGCTTTCTTGCCGCTCCGTAAGTCCCGAGCGTGATAGCTGCTGGGAAGACATGGCCTCCATTATAGTCAGTGTGTTCACCAATCAGATTAATCCGCCCTGGTGAAAAGAAGGTATGATCAGCTTCTGCTCCAAAGACTGTTTGAAAAGCGTTCCGAAGTTCTTTAGTATTCATTGAGATTACCTCACTTATATAGTTATTTATCTTTAGTGTAACCCTTTTCATCAGGCAAATCAATTAGTTTACTAAAATTTTAGTAAAATACACTAACTAGGTCAAAGCTATGATATACTAGAAGACAGAAGGAGAAAACTTATGGCTACATTAAAGGATATTGCCAGTCTCGCTAACGTATCCATCGCCACTGTCTCACGTGTGCTGAATCAAGATACAAGTCTTTCTGTAACGGAAGAAACCCGCCACAGAATTTTGACCGTTGCTGACGAACTAGGCTACACCAGACATCAGAAAAGTGGGAACTTTAAGAAAGAAAAACAACAAATTGTCATTATCCAATGGAAAAGTGAAGAGGGAGAGCTGGACGACCTTTACTACTACAACATCCGTTTAGGCATTGAAAAAAGAGCACAGGACCTCGATTATGGTATCCTCCGCTATTTCAATGATATTCCCTTTCGATTAGGGGAGGAAGTTGTTGGGGTCCTTTGTATCGGAAAGTTTAGTAGGGTACAGATTGTCGAACTAGAAAAGCTAGCCAAGCCTCTGGTTTTTGTTGATAGTAACACTCTCAACCAAGGGCATCCTTGTGTCACGACTGAATTTGAAAATGCTGTACAGACTGCCCTTCACTATTTACGAAAACAAGGGTGTACAACGATCGGTCTCCTAACCGGTGAGGAAAAAACGACCGACCTACTGGAAAGTATTCCCGATCCTCGACGAAGAGCCTATCGAAACTACTGTATTGAAAGAAACATTTATCACCCTGAACTCATCCTCACAGGTAGTTTTACAGCTCAATCAGGCTATGACCTCATTTCCTCTAAGCTTCAGTCTGGCTCACCTTTACCAGATGCCTATTTTGCTGCCAGTGATAGTTTGGCCATTGGGGCTCTCCGCGCCTTTCAAGAAGCCGGCATCAAGGTCCCTGATGACATCCAACTCATTTCCTTTAACGATACCAGTTTAGCCAAGCAAGTCTTTCCTCCACTCTCAACCATCACTGTTTTTACAGAAGAAATGGGACGCACCGCTATGGACGTCCTCAATAAGCAAGTCCTAACACCGAGAGAAATACCGACCCTCACCATGCTAGGAACCAAACTCACCTTAAGAGAAAGTACCAAGAATGGATGATCTTCCATTCTTTTAGAAATAAGAACTTATGAAAACACACGAAATTTTATACCAAACCTTATCCCAAGCCCAGGATTATGTCAACGGCGAGCAACTAGCCCAGGAAATGGGCCTGTCTCGCACCTCTATCTGGAAGGCCATCCAGCGTCTAGAAAAAGAAGGCATCGAGATTGAGTCTGTTAAAAATCGAGGCTACAAGATCCTTTCTGGAGACCTCCTAATCCCCCAAGTCATCGAAGGCCTTTGTCCATTGACAGTCTCCTATAATTCCCAGTGCCAATCCACCCAGTTAGACGCTAAGAATGCCATGGAAGCGGGTGGCCAATCCGCTACCCTGTATCTGGCTCCTTTCCAAACAGCTGGTAAGGGTCGTTTTGGGCGCGACTACTTCTGCCCTTCTCAAGGGGGAATCTACATGTCTCTCCACCTCAAGCCCAATCTCCCTTTCGATCAAGCACCTGCCTATACCCTCATGGTCGCAGCTGCTATCTACAAGGCTCTGAAAAATCTAGCCTTATTGGATGTCGATATCAAGTGGGTCAATGACATCTACTACAAGGGGAAAAAAGTCGGAGGCATTCTGACTGAAGCCATCAGCTCTATCGAAACAGGCCTTATCACAGATGTTATCATTGGTGTGGGTCTCAATTTTGCCATCACCGATTTTCCAAAGGAACTGAAGGATAAGGCAGGATCTCTCTTTGGCTCTCAGCCTCCCATTAGCCGCAATGAACTGATTGCTGAGATTTGGAAGGAATTTTTCACCACTCCAGAAGAGGAGCTGATCTACCTCTACAAGCAACGTTCACTGGTCCTAGGTAAAGAAGTCCGCTTCGAACAAAATCAGACCAGCTACCAAGGTCTGGCTAAGGATATCTCAGACAGTGGACAACTACTAGTCCAACTGGAGGACGGCCAAGAACGCTGGCTCAACAGTGGCGAAATTTCCCTCAAACAGTGGGACCTGTAAAGCAGACCAACAGCTCAAAAAAGAGTCTGAGATAAAACATTTCTCAGACTCTTTTGTGTGAAGACAGATCAAAGCTTTTTAAAATAATTCTTGATATATTCTAAGCATATATCAAGTAAGAATTTGATAAATAATAATACAATTCCAATCTTCACAAACATGTAATATTTAAATGTGGTGTCTTCAAATTGACTCACAAAAATCGGAAAGTTTAAAATATTATACTCATTGATAAGAAAATAAAGTGAGATACAAATGGATAAAACCAACGCCACTATAAAAATTTTTTTATGTAATTGCATTTTTTACCTTACCCTTTCTTGTTTTACAACATTAAATACCAATCACCAATTTTATATAGCCTGATTCATTCTTTTCCTCCTCTTTCTAACAGGCTATTTTTATCGTTTTTACATCTTCATCATACACCAATTTCAAAATCATTCAAGTCTGTTTTTCTAATTATTTTTATGGTATAATAATAAAGTTGGAGTGATAAATAAAAACTCAGCAACTATTATAGTAAACTCTATAAAATTAACTTTTTAGATAACAGCGTGATATACTTAAGGTTCTTAAAAGTTCAAGTATTGTATATATAAAAAACCATGGTGTATACTGACCCTAAAAAGTTAGACAATTAATTGATACAAAGGGTTTCGTTCTGTATTGCACAGGACTAAGTCCTTTTCTATAACAAAATTAGCTCCATAATTCTTACTTACATAAAGTAGTCAGGTTACTCTTCAAAAAATGACTGTTATTTTTTGAGTCAGGTAAGGAAATTAAAAAATTTCCGCTGTGAGAAAAGTGCCTGAAACACAATTGTTTCAGGCACTCGGGAGTTTTGGGAGTAAAACAGTTCGGGGAACTGTTTTAGCCTAAGCCTAGAAATATAAAAGCGAAGGGGTCCAAAACTAATTGAACACGGGCTGCGGATTGTGTCAAAAAGATAAGTTATCCTAGAATCGAAAGATTCTGCGTCAAACTTCCTATTTTGACTTTATCCGCAGACGCCCTTTGTATCTTAATTAGTCATGGAACTTCTTCGAAGTTCGCTGACGTCCGTACTCACCTAAGGAAAGTTTTTAAGTAGACTTTATATTCAATCTAAAATAAGCACCTCTTGGTACTTATTTTTTATACTTATCTCGTTTTTTCTGATTGAGCTGTTGATC
Source organism: Streptococcus sp. SCPM-O-B-15294 (M123) (assembly GCF_058200455.1). Lineage (NCBI taxonomy): Bacteria > Bacillati > Bacillota > Bacilli > Lactobacillales > Streptococcaceae > Streptococcus > Streptococcus sp. SCPM-O-B-15294 (M123). The sequence continues at coordinate 24,176 of NZ_JBYQGU010000016.1, forward strand.
GATACTTTCGACCAATTTCCCTAAGATATAGCTGACTTGCAAATTTCTCAGTATCAAGAGAGCCCAGAAGATAGCTGCCAGGTAGCTTTCTCTCATTACTGCATCATTGAAAAAATAGGTTTCAAAGGCTGTAAAGATAGCCATAGTCCAAAATTGACGTTTATTCATATTGTTATTCTACCACGATTTTCTGAAAAAAGCACAGGCTAGTCTTCTTGGATCTTAATTTTCTCAGAGAGAAAATCAAAACCTTCCGGAATGACAGGCTCTTCTGCCACCTCTATCTCTTCCTTGTGACCACGCGCTTTCTTCGAGAATTCCGCCCGGACCTGGGTCCACTCCTCCATGGAAATGGCCAAAATTTCAGGTGAGAATCCTGCTGCATTGCTTAAAATATTGCCAAACATGGTATTGAGATTATCTCTCTTCATGGTCTGTTCAGCATTAAAGGCAGACTCAAAAGCTAAAATCGCATGGCGTTCATTGGCCGCAACCGGTTGAGAACCGATTAACAAGGCCTTATCTGCCCCTGCTAAGCTTTCAATAATTTCCCCCCAAGCATTTTGCAGGCGGATGAGATTGTTACGGGCTAAATCTGGATTTTCAACCGCTTCTTGTAAGATGGCTTGAACCTTATTGCGATCCACCCGATAGCCCTTGCTGGACTTTTGTGGACGGGTTGGAGCTGACTTGGCTACAGGAGCTCCGCTCCCTACTTGAGCTAACTGACTTTTCAGTAACTCCACTTCTCTTTTAAGTTGGTCTATTTGTGCCAAGAAATCCGCTGGAAGAGCCGTTTGACTAGCTGAAGAGCCCTCACCCTTGTATTCTGCCAAGCGAATGGTCATCATCTCTGTATAGATCTTGGGCTGCAGGCTGTTTTTAATATCCGCTAAGCTCCTTGTCGCAAGATCAATCCAAGCAAAGAGGGTGGCTTGTGGAATGGCTAGATTCTGGTTAAATCTTTCACTGACATGGAGATTTTCCCCACCTGTCTGAACAATCAGGAGATCCCGCAAATACTGCAAGAGATCTGTCACAAAGCGGGCCATGTTTTTCCCATTATCAAAGATGAGGTTTAACTGGTCCAAGGCAGCTGTTGCATCTTGTGCTGCCAAGGCTGCTACATAGAGATCCAAAGCTTCCTGACTGATGGAGCCTGTGATTTCTTCTGCCGTCGCAGTGGTCAATTGGGCACCAGCTGTCAGGCTGAGGGCCTGGTCCAAAATGGACAAGGCATCCCGCATCCCACCTTCTGCCCGACGGGCAATAATGGCTACAGCTTCTTCTTCATAATCAATGCCTTCTTTATCCAAAACAGCTTTTAGGTGGTCTTGAATGGCTGGCGTCTTGATGGATTTGAACTCAAAGCGTTGAACCCGCGAAAGGATGGTTGCTGGAATCTTGTGCAATTCCGTTGTCGCTAAAATAAAGACCACATTTTCTGTCGGTTCTTCCAAGGTCTTGAGAAGGGCGTTAAAGGCTCCCGTCGAGAGCATGTGGACCTCGTCAATGATATAGACCTTATGAGGGGCCAAGCTAGGCGCATAGGTCGATTTATCACGGATATCGCGGATCTCATCCACCCCATTATTAGAGGCAGCGTCAATCTCGATAACATCCTCTAAACTGCCATTGGTAATAGCTTCACAGATATAACATTCGTTACAAGGCTCTCCCCCTTTTTGATTGGGGCAGTTCATGGCCTTGGCAAAGATTTTCGCCACACTGGTCTTCCCCGTCCCACGAGGGCCAGAAAAGAGATAGGCATGGCTAATTTTCCCCTGTTCGACAGCTTGTCGTAGGGTCGTCGCAATAACCTCCTGCCCTACAAGCTGGCCAAAGGTCTGGCTTCGGTATTTACGATAGAGGGCTTGATACATTAGTCTACTACTCCAAACATCCTAAAATTCCAATTTGTTTTTTCGAGCAAGATAGCTACAAAACGTTCCAAATAAAGACGATCCAGGTCGTCATAATCTCCCACCCGATCCGAATCTAGATCCAACACTCCCAGCAACTGGTCCTTCAAGACCATAGGAACCACAATCTCACTCATGGCCCGACTGTCACAAGAGATATAATTGGCATGCTGGGTCACATCCTCGATGACCAGCGTCTCTCTTTTCTCTGCTGCTTCTCCACAGACACCTTTTCCTAGAGCGATATGGACACAAGATACCTGTCCTTGAAAAGGGCCTAAAATCAACTCATTTTGATCATAGAGGTAAAAGCCCACAAAGACGGAATGAGGTAGAGCTTGATTAAGCAGAGCACTGGCATTGGCTAAATTGGCCAAGGCATTGCTCTCTCCTTCTAAAAGAGCTTCTAACTGGGCTAGTAAGAGTTTGTAATTTGATTCTTTTTCTTGCGTATTCATAACCTTTATTATACCAAACTTTGGCTAGAAAATTAAGTATTTACCACGGTGCCAGCCTTGATAAAAACCCAGCTTGACATCAGTAATAACAAGCAATTGTTCTTAATAAAAAAGCCAAGGAGCAAGGTCCCTGACTCAGTAAAAATTCGTCTAAGCGTCTCTCCGAACATATTGAATCGCCCGATATGTCAGAAAGAGGGTCAGAACAAGGGAAACAAACCAAATGGTCCGAAGTCCATAATATTGGATGAGGAAAGTGGATAGGATAGCCCCTCCGACAAAACTCCCAATCAAGGAGGTCATAAAGAGGGATTCCCAGAAAAACTCCATCTTGCGATCCCGCACAAAATTCCCGTAAGCGACCATGGTCTTCTTGAGATTCCCCGTCATAAAGGAATGGTTGTAAGCATAGCCATCGACTTCTCCAAAGGAAATAGCTACAATCCCCAAGCTCAGCCCAAAGAAAGGGACAATCAGAACATTGGGCACTTCTTTTGGCAGAAAGCCAGCCACCAAGGTCGTCAGGACCAAAGGCACCAAGGTACTAAGTCGCCAAACCGAATGACTAAAGAAGCGCTGAAAGACGGTCATCAAAAAAATCCCGATCATAAAGGCCAACATGGTGGCTAGTTTGACCTCCACATCAGATATTTCATGGCCGATTAACCCAACGGATAGAAAGACCACGTTTCCCGTTTGGCCAGCCGCCAAGGTCCCTCCTCTTTCGATAAAGGTGTAGGCATCTGAAAAACCTGCACACATAGTCAGCAGGCAGGCAAAAGCCTTACTTCTGGAGTGAAACTCCCTTCTTAACTTTTTCATATTTCTCCCTATTTGTCATGGAAAAGAGGCTGGGACACTACTTCCTAACCTCTCTCATTTGTTATCTTATCCTTCACGTGATTCGCTCAAAATCTTCTCAATCTTGGTCGTAATCAAATCAATGGCTACGGTATTGGTAACACCTTCTGGAATGATGACATCCGCATAGCGCTTGGTTGGCTCGATAAACTGATGGTACATCGGCTTCACCACTCCCAAGTACTGCTCGATGACGCTGTCCAAACTCCGACCACGCTCTTCCATATCTCGCTTGATCCGGCGAATGATCCGCACATCATCATCGGTATCAACGAAAATCTTGATATCCATCAAGTCGCGAAGACGCTTGTCCTCCAAGACCAAAATCCCCTCAACGATAAAGACATCCTGAGGCTCCTGGCGATAAGTCTTAGCACTACGCGTATGCGCTGCATAGTCATATGTTGGTATATCAACCGGACGGCCAGCCAACAACTCATTGATTTGCTCAATCATGAGGTCTGTATCAAAGGCAAAAGGATGGTCATAGTTGGTCTGAATCCGCTCTTCAAAGGTTAAATGGCTTTGATCCTTGTAATAAGAATCGTGCTCAATCATGGCAATCTTCTCATCCGGGAAGTGGGACAAAATTGCCCGAGAAACACTAGTTTTTCCCCCACCAGAACCGCCTGTTACACCGATAATAATTGGTCTGTTTCGCATCTTCTTCTCCATTTTCTATAATCCTATTTATTCTATCACAAAAGCGGTCACTTGACCACGACTTGAACCATTTTTCTATGGCTTTCATCCAAAATCAAAGAAGGATCTCCTTTCCCCTTCCGTCCCAGTTCGAAAGGCCCATTCCATCTTTTTAGGGTGAAACATGATATAATGAAACCAGTAAATACCTGATTGAAAGGAGCTGCCATGCTGAAACTTGGTATCATCGGCACCAGTGCCATCTCCCATTCCTTCCTGGCCGCAACAAAAGAAACAGGCCACTATGAGTTAAGGGCAGTCTATTCGCGGACCTTAGAGAAGGCTAGTAGCTTCGCCCAACCCTATGGACAAGTGGCCCTCTATGATGATCTGATTGCCTTTTTAGATAGTGACCTGGATGTCATCTACATTGCTAGTCCCAATTCACTCCACTATCCCCAGGCAAAGTTAGCCCTTCTAGCTAAGAAACATGTCATCCTTGAAAAACCAGCCGTCACTACTCCCAAGGAATGGGAAGAGTTGGTTAAATTGGCCAAGGAGCACCAGGTCTATCTCTTTGAAGCAGCTCGCAACTATCATGAAAAAGCCTTTGCGACCATCCAAGACTTTCTCAAAGACAAGACCATCTTGGGTGCCCACATGACCTATGCCAAATACTCTTCTAAGATGCCTGAGTTCTTAAAAGGGTCTACTCCCAATATTTTCTCTGACCAGTTTGCAGGCGGAGCCCTTATGGATCTGGGTGTCTATCCCCTCTACTTTGCAATCGGCCTCTTCGGTCAACCTGAATCAGTAACCTATCAGGCGCGGCAATTGCCTAATTCAATCGATTTGAACGGACATGGTAGCTTGGTTTATTCTGACTTTGTCATCGGCATTCAAGCCGGCAAAGATGTGACCAGCAATCTTCCTGCTGAAATCTACACAACAGATGGCACCCTCTTTCTGAGTGGCATTGAAGCTGTTAGCGAGGCTGTTTTTCAAGACCATTCTGGAAACAGCTACCAGCTTCCAATCACTCCCGCCCCTCATAACATGCTAGAAGAAGCCCAGGCCTTTGCTAGTATGATGACAGAGGGCGACCAGATACTTTACCAGACTTGGCTCCAAACTGGACAGATGGTCCATCAAGCCCTCTATGCTATGCGCCAAGATGCTGGAATACACTTTAAGGACGAAAACTAATATGACACTAGCATTCCCACCGCTCTGGCAAGAGCAACTCAAAACCCTCGGCTTTGAGCAACTCACTGAAATCCAGGAACGCCTCTTTGAGCCGATCACCCAAGGGGAGAACGTACTTGGAGTCAGCCCGACAGGAACTGGGAAGACTCTGGCCTATCTCTTCCCTAGTCTTCTCAAGCTAAAGCCTAAAAAAGCACAACAATTGCTGATTCTCTCCCCCAATACAGAGTTGGCCGGACAAATCTTTGATGTCACTAAACAATGGGCAGAGCCTCTTGGACTCAGTGCTCAACTTTTCCTTTCTGGCTCTAGTCAAAAACGGCAAATCGAACGTCTCAAAAAAGGACCCGAAATTCTCATCGGAACTCCAGGCCGTATTTTTGAGTTGATCAAGCTCAAGAAAATCAAGATGATGAATGTCGATACCATCATCCTGGATGAATTTGACCAACTTTTCAGCGACTCTCAGTATCACTTTGTCGACAAGATTTGCCACTACGCGCCACGAGATCATCAATTTATCTATATGAGTGCAACGACCAAGTTTGACCCAGAGCAAATCGAACCCAATACCCTGACCATTCAGGTAGAAGGGCAAAGCTTGGACAATATCCAGCACTTCTATATGGAAGTGGACAAGCGAGAAAAGGTCGAACTCCTCAGAAAACTCTCCAATGTGGAAGACTTTCGTGGCCTCGTTTTCTTCAATAGCTTGTCCGACCTAGGAAGCGCCGAAGAAAAACTCCAATACCGAGATGTTAGCGCAGTCTCACTTGCTAGTGACGTCAACGTCAAGTTTCGCAAAGTCATTCTGGAACGCTTTAAAGACCACCAGCTGACACTCCTTCTGGCAACAGACTTGGTGGCGCGAGGGATTGATATCGACTCTCTAGAATGTGTCGTCAACTATGAAGTCCCTCGAGATGCCGAAACCTACATCCACCGATCTGGGCGTACCGGACGCATGGGTAAAGAAGGCTATGTCATCACCTTGGTTAGCCATCCAGAAGAATTAAAAAGCTTGAAAAAATTAACCCCTGTTCGTCCTTTAATCCTCAAAGGAGCTCAACTCTATATAGGGGAAGAATAAGAAAATCGTTCGTAATTCTACGAACGATTTTTTTAATTCCGATTGTAATAGAGGCGATGACTTTCCACTTGGTGGTTTAAGAGTTCATCAACCGTGACGATAGTGTAGCCTTGCGATTGAAGGTATTCAATCACAGCTGGGAGGGCATTGATTGTCGTTTGGTGAATATCATGCATTAGGATAATTGATCCTGGTTTAACTTGTTTTTTCACCTCTGCTAAGATCGCTTCGGTGTTATGACTCTTCCAATCCAAGGTGTCCACATCCCACATGATAAAGGCTTGATCCACTGCATATTGAATGGCACTATTAATCGAGCCATAAGGAGGACGAGTAATCTTCGTTTGCACTCCAGTCACCTTTTGAATCACTTCTTTGGTATCCATAATTTCTTTTTGAGCTGACTCCAAAGGCAACTTAGTTAAGACAGGGTGGTTCCAAGTATGGATCCCGATTTCATGTCCTTCCTGACGGACCCGTTTAGCCACTTCCGGATAGGCAGAGACATTCTTCCCAAGCATAAAGAAAGTCGCTTTAACATGGTATTTGTTGAGGATATCTAGCGCTTGAGGAGTCGTCGTTGGATCTGGGCCATCATCAAAAGTCAAGGCAACCATCTTAGCGTGTCGTTGGGTTTGGTAGGCCTCATAAGCTTGAAGATCTCCAGGATTCAGGCGAGCAGAATCAATCACATCATAGAGCTTCGAAAGTGGGACATCGAAGGTTTCCATCCCCTCAATAGTAACTGGAAGGGTGATGGAAAGAACCCCTTGATTATAGGTGAACTGCCAGCTTGCCATATCACTTGCTGAGACAGCTTGCATCAGCTCTTCGATTCGATCTTCCCCTAGCTGTAGGAAGACCAGCTGAGAACGCAATTCTGTTAAGAGGGTTTCTTTGGCTAAATCAGCATCCGTAAACAATTGGGAGAATTGGAAGACCGTCCCCTCATCCGTTAGATAAAGGAGGGGTAGTTTGTCGATCCCATCTTTGATGAACTTGCCGTTTTTCCATTTGTACTGGGTCTTCTTCACCTGATAAGGATGAACCCCGACAAATGGGTCTTCTGAACGTTCGGTATGATAGAACAATAGCTCTTTTGCTTGCTGGTTCTTCTTCTCTTCTTGGGGAAGAGAGCCAACGTCAGCCAAAATTCTCTCTTTGACCACTGCGATAGGTTCTTCGTTATTTTTCGGGTAGTAGGCAGCAACATATGAGTGACCGACCATTCCTTTTTGAAGAATGGTATCTTTGTCTTTTTCAACTGCTTCTTCTTCCTGGATTGCTTTGGAAAACTGTTGATTATAATTTTTGATAGCGCGTGCTTCCTCAATCTTCTGATAAGCAAGATAAATCCCCCCGATGAAAAGGAGGTTGAGGAGGATGAGAATAAGTATTTTCAAGTAGGATTTCTTCATACTCTTATTATAGCAATTTTATCACCAAAAAACAGTAGAAAACTCTAGAATCTAGAAAATAAAACCTAATATATTATAAGGAAATTAAAGTAGCTCAGTCCTAACTCCTGTCACTTTGAACCGACAATTTTCAAGCAGAAAAAAAAAAACAGATGTGGTAACACCTGCTCTTTATCACATGTTATATGATGCTGATTATAAGGACTTTTCACGAATCACTTCGACTTTGTAGCCATCTGGGTCCACAATAAAGTAATAGTTTGGAAGCGTTCCTGGCAAGCCTTTAGGATCTGTCACTTGGTAACCTTTTTCCTTATGCTCTGCATGAAGGGCTTCAAGGTCTGGCGTACTCAAGGCAACATGGGCAAAGCCATCTCCAATGACGTAAGGACCATGATCATAGTTGTAAGTTAATTCCAACTCATAGTCATCCCCTTCTAAACCAAGATAAACAATAGTAAATTTGTATTCAGGAAAATCTTTGCGACGCAATTCCTTAAAGCCAAACGCATCTGCATAAAAGGCAATTGATTTTTCTAAATTCTCCACTCGCAAACAAGTGTGTAACATTTTTGAAGCCATACGACACCTCTTTCTTTTTTTACTATTATACACTAGTCAGGCAAAAATAGCGATTATTTGAAATAGATGAAAAAGCTGAGGATTCCTCAGCCTAAATTATCGAAAAACTTATGTTATATAAAATAAGCCAAGTTATTCTAAAAAATAAGAACAACTCCTTATTATGAGCGCCATCCATGTAGGTTCTGAAACTTTCCGCCGTGAGAAAAGTGCTTGAAACAGTTATGTTTCAAGCACAGGGGAGTTTTGAAACCTTAGGTTCAAAACTAAGTCATGGAACTTCGTAGAAGTTCGCTGACGTCCCTTCTCACCTTTGGAAAGTTTTAGAAGTCTTTTGCTTCATCTAAGTTAAAGATTCCTCAGCTTTACTTGTTTTTCGTTGATTTAGAAGTTGATTTCTTTTTACTGTCTGACTTGGTTGCTAGTTTCACTTCAAAAATAGCACCTTTAGGCTTGTTATCTCGAACAGTAATGGTACCATTAAAGGCTTCTACGATTTGCTTGGCTAAGGATAGGCCTAAACCAAAACCACCTTTTTGACGGGTCCGCGCCTTATCCACTCGGTAGAATCGATCAAATATCCTCTTTTTATCTTCGTCTGCAATCCCTGGTCCATTATCCTCTACCCGAAGATAGAGATAGCGATCCTTGAATTGGGCGACAAACCGTATCTTTCCTTCTTCCTCTGTGTATTTGAGGGCATTATCATACAAAATGGTCATCAGCTGTTTCAGTAGGACCTTGTCAGACACCAGACTCCTTTCGACCTGATTCTCATACTCGAAGATTTTATCATTTTCCTCGGCAATGATTTCATAATTGGCAAAGGTTTGGTCGAAAAAAGAGGGAGGGATTTCACAAAACTCAGGTTTAATCCCATCATCTCGACGGGCTAAGTTTAAGAGATTGGTCGTCAGTAAGCGCATATTGCGAACCTCATCCAAAGAGGAGGCGATGTTCTCACTGGATTCCATGATCGTTGCCTCTGGTTTTCGGAACAGGGCTTCCAAACGATTTTGCAAAACAGCTAAAGGTGTCCGCAATTCATGAGAAGCATTTTCGACAAAAGCCTTCTGCCGATTCATGCTCTCTAAGAGAGGTTTCACACTGATTTTAGCCAGGAAGATACTTGCAAAGAGGGAAATGCCCCAGAAGCAAATCATGACCAAGGCGATTTGGCTCTCGTGTTTTTCACTAGTCTGCTCCAACTGGCTGATATTGGTCATGATCACGGCGTATTTCACCCCATCGATATAATCATCAGGGTCAATATCCACCAAATAAGCCCGATAGCTTTCCTTCTGCTTATAATGGTTGGTGATTTGAATCTGCTTGATCTTATTTAAATAGCTACGACTAAAGGTCACTGTTTTTAGATCCAGGAAACCATTATCCGTCGTCACATTTTCAAATTTATCATTCAAAAGGATGGCTGTACTATTAGAAGTGACCGATGGTCTAGGGCCATCCTCGGGACCAGGTTCATCATCTTCTGGTCGGTCATCAGCTGGTTCGTCTCTTCCCATCCCATTTCCTGTACGATTTGCCAAGCTAATAATAGAATAACGATCTTTACTCAGCATCTTTAAATTTTCATCAACCGTTGTATAGAGACTTGACCGCATCACTTGAATAATAATCAAGGTCATGGTTGAGAAAATTAAGGTAAAGAGTCCGAAATAGCGGATGAAATAAGAAAAGTCATCCGCATTAACAGTTTTTTTAATTTTATTGAGCATCTTTCAGAATGTACCCCACGCTACGCAATGTTTGGAGATTTTTTGCAAAGTCAGTTCCTTTTAACTTCTTACGAATCTTAGAAACATACACTTCGACAACCGAAATGGTCGTATCACTATCAAATCCCCAAAGTCGATCAAAGATTTGTGTTTTTGGCAGGATAACATTTTGATTTTGAAGGAAATAGACCAAAAGATCAAATTCTTTCCCTAGTAGCTCCACTTCTTTCCCTTCAACAAGCGTAGAGTTTGTCGAGAGATTAACGGTTACATTTCCATAAGATAGGGTATTTTCATTGACCTTACCAGAGCGCTTCAACAATGCTTGGATTCGCATCTTGAGTTCTTCTAGGTAAAATGGCTTGGTCAGGTAGTCATCTGCTCCCAACTCAAACCCATGGCCCTTATCGTCCAAACTCTCTTTGGCTGTCATGATCAATACTGGAGTGGAGACACCCTTATCTCTCAATTCTTTAAGAACTTGGAAACCATCTTTTTCAGGGAGCATGAGATCTAGCAAAATAAGGTCATAGATGCCACTTTCAGCCTCATAAAGGCCTTCGTCTCCATCAAAGACCTGCATGACATCTGCAAAGTCATCTAAAAAATCAAATACTGAATTAGACAAACCGAGGTCGTCTTCTACTAATAGAATCTTAATCATGTGTACTTCTCCTTCTCATTCTTCCACACAAGGATGATGAGTATTTTCTACTCTATTATAACATGACAAGGCCTTATTCAGTAGCATTCAGATAGCGATTTCAACTTTTTTCTTAGCCTGCTGTCCCTGTCTCATCCTTTGATGAATTGTTTGAATTGCTTGATGATTTTTTCGAAGAGGATTTCTTGGAGGACTTTTTATTGGATTTCCCATTTTGTTGGTTGTCTTGTTGACCTTGAGGACCTCCATCTTGTGGTGGTTGGCCATTCCTATTCCCTTGTCCTGGTCCACCGTTTTGGCCATCTTGCGGTGGCATACCGCCTAGTCCACCACCAAAGCCATCTTGTCCTTGACCACCTTGTGGCCCCTCTCCTTGAGGAGGCTGACTATTCATTTGTCCTTGTCCTGGACCACCATTTTGCCCATCAAAACCTTGTGAGTTAGAAGGTCCATTTTGTTCTTGATGATTCCCATGGCCATTTTGTCCTTGAGAATTTTGGGCAGGCTGATTGCTATTTTGTGTAGCTACCGCTGCTTGTTGGCGTTGGGGAGCTGTATTGGCTGTCGCCAACATTCCCAAGCCAAATCCACCAGTCATCCCAACGATGAGTCCTCCTGTTGCTGCGGCAGTTGCCCACCACTTAGGACTTTTCTTAACGACAATCATTTTTTCAGTTCTTTGTTGCTTCTGTTCATTCGAAGTTTGCATTCTATCATTTCCTTATATTTTTATTTAAACAAGGCCTTTGTTTAGATAGGGATAGTTTACCGATTCTTCCTTAATCGTGACTAAATTTTTTCTTAAACTTTCCTAAAATGAGAAAGGAGACATTTGTCACAGCTGAATAGAGGACTTGACAGGCTTACCTTCTTTTTTGTAGAATAGTTACCATAAAAATAAAGAGAGGTTTACTGTTTTGAAAAAAATAGAATCAATGACATTAATTGCCCTTGGAGCAGCGCTGATTGCTGCCCTATCCCCTTTTACAATCCCACTTGGACCCATTCCTATCACGCTTCAGACTTTAGCGATTGGATTGATCGCCAGCATCTACCGTCCAAAAGAAGCCACCCTTTCCGTTCTCATTTACCTCCTCTTAGGTGCCATTGGCCTCCCCGTCTTTGCAGGTGGTAACGGAGGCATCAGCTCCTTCTACGGTCCCACTGCCGGATTCCTTCTCTTCTTCCCTCTTCGAGCTTTGGTGACTTCTATCTTTGCTGGCCAAAAAGGACAACCCATTCGCATCTTCCTTGCTAACGCTTTAGGGGAAGTCGTTCTCTTTATTGGGGGGGCCTTAGGTTTTATGCTCATTACCCACCAGACTTTGGATCTCACCGTAAAACTGGTCGTCCTACCTTTTGTATTACCAGATTTGATTAAGATGACTTTGACAACGATTTTCGCGGTCATTCTATATCGAAACCTCAAACATCTCCCTTATTTCAAAAAAGAAAAATAAAAAACTCTTAGAGAGACTTGCAGATCTGCATAGCACTCTCTAGGAGCTTTTTTCTTTATTTCGTTGCTAGAAGGGCTGTTTCAACCGCTGCTTTCTCCCGATCAATGAGATCGATACGAGCAGCAATTTCTTTGATTCCCATCTTGATATTGCGGCTGATCGCCATATCATCCAATTGAGGCTCAAAGAAGGCCTTGTATTCATTCAACCGTTCACGGGTCTTGAAACAATTAGCTGGGTAAATGACAAACTTATCAAAGCTCATATCACCACCGAGTGCTTTCTTGATCCAATCCCAGTTTTCACGCGCCCAAGTCCAAGTTCTTCCTTGGGTAAAGTCATCGTGCAAGAAGTTGTAGTACCAGCTCATAGCCAAGTCCTGTGGTTTCACCACATCCTTGTTCTTCCACTCCTTCAATAGAGCTTCCAAAGTTTCCTTATCCTTGGTATAAGAAAGTGCAGCCGCCAACTGGCGTTTAAAGTTTCCATCAACTGTCTTCACATAGGTATCCAGGTATTGTTGGCTAAGCTCCTTGGTTTCCTGGTGCTTGATTTGGTTGACCAAGATTTGCAAGCGAATAGCTGCTGGAAGTTTTTCCAAATCATCGGCATGTGCTTCAAAGATAGCGCTCGCTTGTGCTTTTGCAGCTTCATCATTGGCCTTGATCATATTAGCAATCATTAGCTGACGAACTTTTTCATCTTCTTCTGTTTCTCCAGGCTTCGCTTCTAGACCCAAGCGTTCAAAGTTGTAACGGTTCAAACGTTTCAACAACTCATGGAAGGCCACTTCTGTTTCAGTTCCTTCATCCACAAAGAGATTGATTCCAGCTAAGACGCTCGAAACAGCTGAAACAACCAAGTAGGAACTTTCTTCTGTCAAGTGTTCAATCACTGGCAAGAGGCTTGCATAAGAAATTTGACCACTTTCCGCTAAGAGACGGCGTTCTTGAACCACTTGTAATTTTGAAGTGCTATCTAAGTTAGCAAGTTCAGCAAGGATGTCTTCTAACAATTCCCCACGGTAGTCACTGATATAGTGAGCTGTATTTTCTGTATTGAAGCGAAGAGCTCCGCTGTTAGCTGCTTTCAAGGCACTGTAGTTTGGAATTTCTAAGACTTCTGTATCCAAGGTATCTGGAATACCTGTCCAGTTGCTATTTAAAGGAACAACCCACTTACGGCCTTTTTCTTCTCTTTCTCCGATGAAGAACTGCTCTTGACGGATGATCAAGGTATCGTTTTCTACAACAGCTGAGACAACAGGGTATCCTGGTTGCTCCAACCAAGAATCCATAAAGGCTGCGACATCACGACCTGAAGCTTGCCCAAGAGCATCCCAAAGGTCACGACCGATGGTGTTGCCGTATTGGTGTTTTTCAAAGTAAATCTTCAACCCTTTACGGAAGGCGTCATCGCCTAACCAACGGCGAAGCATGTGCATGAGACGGCTACCCTTAGCGTAAACGATGGCTGGGTCAAAGAGGGTGTTAATCTCGTCAGGGTGTTTGACTTCCACATGGACGGATTGAACGCCATCTGTAGCATCGCGTTTCAAGGCAGCAGGCACACCAGTTGTTTGGAAGTCTTCAAAGATATTCCAGCTTGGTTCGATGGCATCCAAGCTGACATATTCCATCATATTGGCGAAGCTTTCATTCAACCAGAGGTCATCCCACCATTTCATGGTCACGAGGTTTCCGAACCATTGGTGAGCCAATTCGTGAGCCACCACCAAGGCTACTGTTTGACGGCTTTGGGCAGTCGAGTTTTCATCTACAAGGAGATAAACTTCACGGTAGGTTACCAAGCCCCAGTTTTCCATCGCTCCTGAAGAGAAGTCTGGGAGGGCGATATGAAGGGATTGAGGGATTGGATACTTCACACCATAATAGTCTTCATAAAATTCAATGGCACGAACGGCAATATCCAATGAGAAGTCCAAGTTTTCTAATGGGTGAGCTTTGGTAGAGTAGACACCGACTAGGGTTCCATTCTTGGTCTTAGCTGTCACTCCTTGAAGGTCTCCAGCCGCAAAGGCCAAGAGATAAGAAGACATACGTGGAGTCGTATCAAACTTCCAAATCCCTGTTTCTTTACGGTTTTCCACATCGATTTCAGGCATGTTAGAAAGAACAATTTCTCCCTCTTCTTGGTCAAACTTCACAGCCAAATCAAAGGTCGCTTTGGCTTCTGGCTCATCCACACTTGGGAAGGCTTCACGTGCAAAGTGGCTCTCAAACTGAGTAGAGATCACTTCCTTCTTCACACCATCTACTGTGTAGTAAGAAGGATAAATTCCTGTCATATTGTCTGTGATCTTACCAGAATAGGTCAGAGTAACTGTCACTTGACCTGTTCCTTCCAATTCAACATAGACTGCTTCATTGTCATCATCCACCGTAAATGGACGGGCTTGACCTGCTACTTCTACTGTTTCGATGGTCAAATCCTTTTGGTGAAGAGAGATGCGAGTCTCTTTTGCTTCTCCGCTAATGATCACTTTCCCTGAGAAAGTTTTACTAGAGCGGTTCAAATCTAAGAATAGATCGTAGTGCTCAGGTACAAATGTATCAATAAAATGTGCAACTGCTTGCATGAGTAACTCCTTCTTCATTTTTTCTCACCTTCTATTCTATCATAAATCCTACTAACTGTAAGGTAAGAGGGGGCAAAACCAGATCTACAAAAAGACAAAAGTCTGAGATCATGACCTCAGACTTACTTTTCTTATAATTCCACAATTTTTCCAGTTTCGAAGTAGACAACCCACTCACAGATATTTTTAGCGTAATCACCAATACGCTCCAAGTAGTTGATGACTTGGAAGTAATCACGTCCAGTAATGATCAAGTCAGGATTATGCTTGATTTCTTCCGTTGCCAACTCTTGAATACGATCATAATACTCATTAATCTTTTCATCGCGAGTTGCTACTTCATAGGCCGTTTCAACATCCCCTTTTAGGTAGAGCTCCAAGGTTGCTTCAACAAAGTCTTTGACTTCTCGACCCATTTTGCTGATTTCTTCTTCTACAACCTTACTACGAAGTTCTCCCTTCATACGGATGGTTGCTCGAGCGATAGATACCGCATGATCTCCCATCCGCTCGACGTCAGATACAGCTTTTAAGACTGTCATAACCATCCGAAGGTCCTGAGAAACCGGTTGTTGAAGGGCAATCATCTCAAAGGATTTGCGCTCCAACTTCACTTCATATTCGTTAATCTCTGCATCATCTTCGATCACCTGACGTGCTAGATCACGATCATGAGTGACAAAAGCCCGAACCGTGCGGTTGATCTGGGTCAAGACTTCATTTCCCATGGCATAAAACTGGTTATGAAGCTTTTCTAAATCTTCTTCAAATTGTACACGTAACATTTACTTTCCCTTTCTTATCCAAACTTCCCTGATACATAATCTTCTGTTTCCTTACGAGCAGGGTTCAAGAAGATTTTTGAGGTGTCATCATACTCGATGAGGTCCCCATCCAAGAAAAAGGCCGTTCTATCCGAGATCCGACTAGCTTGCTGCATAGATCGCGTCACCAAGAGCATGGTATAACGATCCTTCAAGCCATAAAGTGTTTCTTCAATCTTCCCAGCAGAAATTGGGTCTAAAGCTGAGGTTGGCTCATCCAAAAGGATAATCTTTGGACTGGTTGCCAATACACGCGCCACACAAACCCGTTGTTGCTGTCCTCCTGAAAGCCCAATCGCAGAATCATGGAGACGATCCTTGACCTCATCCCAGATAGAGGCATTTTTCAAGGAAGTTTCGACTGCTTCATCCAAGACTTGCTTGTCCTTGACCCCATTGATCATGAGTCCATAGGTGACATTGTCATAGATAGACATAGGGAAGGGGTTGGGCTGTTGGAAGACCATCCCGATTTCCTTACGGAGCTCCACCGTATCGGTCCGTGGACTATAGATATTGTGACCATTGTAGATGACGGTTCCTGTCGTCGTCACCTCATGGTTCAAATCGCCCATCCGGTTGATGGCTTTGAGCAAGGTAGACTTCCCAGATCCAGACGGTCCGATTAAAGCCGTGATTTCTTTAGGGGTGAAATCCAGTGACACACTATTCAGTGCCTTTTTCTTATTGTAATAAACCGACAAGTCCTTGACTTGCAAAATTGGTTCTGTCATGTTTTCATCCTTATGTTGTTTCTATGTTACCAATTCCTATCCAAAGTGACCTGATACATAATCGTTGGTTGATTGGAGTTTTGCATTTTGGAAAATATTGGCTGTTTTATCATACTCGATTAAATCGCCTAGATAGAAGAATCCTGTATAATCGCTAGCACGAGCAGCCTGTTGCATGCTGTGGGTCACGATAATAATGGTGTAATCCTTCTTCAACTCCAGCATGGTTTCTTCCAACTGGGCTGTTGCGATAGGATCTAAGGCTGAAGCCGGCTCATCCATGAGCAAAATCTCTGGTTTGACGGAGATGGCACGGGCAATACAAAGGCGTTGCTGTTGACCTCCTGAGAGGGTCAAAGCAGACTTGTGCAAGTCATCCTTAACCTGATCCCAGAGGGCTGCTTGCTTCAAGGATTTTTCTACGATTTCGTCCAGGACCTTCTTGTCTTTGACTCCTGCACGTTCGTGAGGGAAAGTAATATTGCGGTAGATGGACTTGGCAAACGGATTTGGTCGTTGGAAGACCATCCCGATATGCTTTCTCATTTCATAGACATTGATATCAGGACGGTTAACGTCAATCCCTTCATACCAGATCTCACCAGTCACACGCGCAATATCAATGGTATCGTTCATCCGGTTCAAACTTCTAAGATAGGTGGACTTTCCAGATCCAGAAGGACCAATCAAAGCTGTAATTTTATTCTTCTCAAACTGCATATCCACGCCCTTGATGGATTCATTTGAACCATAGTAGACATGCAAGTCTTTGGTCGAAAGGACCACTTTTTCTTCAGGAAAAGTAATGATATGTTTCTCATCCCAATTGTACTTTGACATTTCTTCTCCTTTTATGCTGAGGTTAATTTCTTATGGAGGTAAGTACCGAGCTTACGCGCTCCAAAGTTGAAAATCAAAATAAAGATCAACAAAACTGCTGCAGATCCAGCGGATACTTCAATCGCATCTGGAATGGTTCCTTCACTATTGACCTTCCAAATGTGGACTGCTAGTGTTTCTGCTTGACGGAAAATAGAGATCGGACTGGTCACACTAAAGAGGTTCCAGTTACTCCAATCCAAGGCTGGGGCAGACTGACCAGCTGTATAAATCAAGGCCG
>NZ_JBYQGU010000017.1:0-38942 GCF_058200455.1 Streptococcus sp. SCPM-O-B-15294 (M123)
GAAAAGGTTTGGGGAACCTTTTCAACCTGAGCCAAAAAATAAGGAAGCGAAGCAATTTTAAAAAATTGTTCTGTCTCACTCCCATAAAAAAAGCCACCTGATTTGGTGGCCTTTATGGGAGATTATTATGAAAAAGTTTAGGATTTTCTATCAAACAAAGTTAGGAGGTCTTCATTTGATGGTATTAGTATAAATCGGAAAACTTAAAGAAAACTTAAGATACCTTCCTGTAATTTTAAATCAGTCTTAAGACGGATAGTTTGATTTGTAGCTGTCATTCGATCTCATTCTAGGTGAACTTGCATTATTGTCAGAATTGTGAGAAAATAGTCTTCATTAAAGGAGGGAAAGGATAGCGAGATGAGAGAGGATATCAAGATTAACGACCGTGCCCTAGCACTGGAGAAACAATTGATTGAGAAGTTAGAGCTTGTGTTTGATACCGATGTTGAATTGGACGTCTACAACCTCGGTTTGATTTATGAGTTGGATCTGGATGAGGAAGGGACTTGCAAAGTAGTCATGACCTTTACCGATACCGCTTGTGACTGTGCGGAAAGTTTGCCTATCGAAATCGTCGCCCGCCTAAAAGAAATTGACGGTATTGAAGACGTCAAAGTAGAAGTAACCTGGTCGCCAGCTTGGAAAATTACCCGGATCAGCCGTTATGGGCGTATTGCCCTTGGCCTTCCACCGCGATAAATCAATAAAACTCACTTTACGAATTCGTAAAGTGAGTTTTTTCATATCTTATTGTTTACCAGATTGTTCCATATTCCAGAAGTCTGTCACGGCACCGCGTGAAGCAGAGGATACCGTGTGGGCATATTTACCCAGAACCCCTCGGCTATATAGTGGTGGCAAGGTTGTTTCAGCCTTCCGTTTGGCCAACTCTTCGTCTGAGACGTGCATGGTGATTTCTTTAGTATCTTGGTCAACTGTTACCAGATCCCCTGTGTGGAGGTAGGCGATTGGACCGCCGACCTGAGCTTCAGGCGCGATGTGTCCAACAACGAGACCATACGTACCACCAGAGAAGCGTCCGTCTGTCAAGAGGGCCACCTTGTCTCCTTGGCCTTTCCCAACGATCATGGATGACAAGGACAGCATTTCCGGCATACCAGGACCACCCTTAGGTCCTACGAAACGAACAACAACAACGTCGCCATCCACGATTTCATCCGAAAGAACCGCTTCAATGGCCGCTTCTTCCGAGTCAAAGACCTTAGCAGGACCAGTGATGTTACGAACTTTCACACCTGATACTTTGGCAACCGCCCCTTCTGGAGCCAAGTTCCCTTTCAAGATGATCAATGGACCATCCGCACGTTTTGGATTTTCAAGTGGCATGATGACTTTTTGACCTGGTGTCAAATCAGCAAAGGCTTCTAAGTTTTCAGCCACCGTTTTACCAGTACATGTGATACGATCCCCATGAAGGAAACCATTCTTAAGAAGGTATTTCATAACGGCTGGCACACCACCGACGTTGTAAAGGTCTTGGAAGACATATTGACCTGAAGGTTTCAAGTCTGCCAAGTGAGGCACACGCTCTTGGAAATCATTGAAGTCTTCAAGGGTCAAGTCCACATTGGCCGCATGAGCGATCGCCAGCAAGTGAAGGGTCGCATTGGTGGAGCCACCTAGCGCCATGGTCACTGTAATCGCATCTTCAAAGGCTTCACGAGTCAAGATATCAGATGGCTTCAGTCCCATTTCAAGCATTTTGACAACTGCACGACCCGCTTCTTCAATATCGGCCTTTTTATCAGCTGATTCAGCAGGGTGAGAAGAGGAACCTGGTAAGCTCAATCCAAGGACCTCGATCGCTGTCGCCATGGTGTTGGCCGTATACATACCACCACAGCCACCAGGGCCTGGGCAGGCATTACATTCCAGTTGCTTCACTTCTTCAGCAGTCATGTCACCATGGTTCCATTTCCCGATCCCTTCGAAAACAGAAACCAAGTCGATATCCTTGCCGTTCAGATTACCTGGGGCAATGGTACCACCATAAGCAAAGATCGCAGGAATATCCATATTGGCAATGGCGATCATCGAACCAGGCATGTTCTTATCACAGCCACCGATGGCTACAAAGGCATCCACGTTGTGACCGCCCATAGCAGCTTCGATAGAGTCTGCAATGATATCACGAGAAGTCAAGGAGAAGCGCATCCCAGGTGTCCCCATAGCAATCCCGTCCGCAACCGTAATGGTTCCGAATTGGACTGGCCAAGCTCCCGCATCTTTTACACCTTCTTTAGCCAATTTTCCAAAATCATGAAGGTGCATGTTACAAGGCGTGTTTTCAGCCCAAGTAGAGATCACCCCTACGATTGGTTTTTCAAAGTTTTCATCTGTCATCCCAGTTGCTCGAAGCATCGCCCGGTTAGGGGATTTGACCATGCTGTCATAGACGCTACTGCGATGGCGTGTATCTAATTCTGTCATCTGATTCCCTCTCATCGTATTTTTTATTATTATAGCACAATTTACAGCCCAACGATAGAAGAAAATTCTTGAATTTTCAGACAATTTAACAGAGCGAGGATAGAGGAAAACAGAATGAAAGAAATTATTTGAAAAAAGTTGTCAAGTAACTTTACTTTACAAAAAAGTTTTGTTATACTGTTAAAGTTGATGAAAATCAAACCTAATTGAATTTATATCTTAAAAGGAGAAAAACGAAATGGCAGTACCTGCACGTCGCACATCAAAAGCGAAGAAAAACAAACGTCGTACGCACTACAAAGTAACAGCTCCATCTGTAAACTTTGACGAAGCAACTGGAGATTACTCACGTTCACACCGTGTATCACTTAAAGGATACTACAAAGGACGTAAGATCGCTAAAGCTGCATCAGCTGAATAATAGAAGGGAGATACCATGCGCGTAAATATTACACTTGAACACAAAGAATCTGGTGAACGCTTGTACCTTACTTCTAAAAACAAACGTAACACTCCAGACCGTCTTCAATTGAAGAAATACTCACCAAAACTTCGCAAACACGTTGTGTTTACAGAAGTTAAGTAGGGATTCAATACGAATCAATACATAAGAAAAACGCTGATTTAAAGCGTTTTTTCTTTTTGCCAAATGCGATATATTGCACTGTATTTCAATCCAAACTCTACCTTTTTCTCTACCTTTTTTCTTAAGACCTGGTTTGACACAGTTGGATTTCAGGTACTTTCAGTTTAGCTTTATATCAACCATCATCAAAATCCAACTATTTTCTTATTTTAAAAAATATGAATAAGTTTGATTGAATGAGGGAATTTCTTTAAATTTTTTCTTAGCACCTATAAGTTAATAATACTATTCTTTAAATTATAGTTTATAATTATCTGATGTTTCAATGACCACAAAACAAAGTACAGCGAATCACTTCCTTTAGTCAAACATATAACTGAACAACATTGTTTATCTTCCTGCACTTTCATATTTTTTCAATCCTTTTCTAAAAATTGTACGACTGATAATAATCAAAAAAACTGTAAAAACTATTTGATAGAAAAATAGGTTCAATGTATCTTTCCCTAAAAATATTAATACTGCAGGATTGGCAATTAATAAATTGGGAACAAATAACATAGTGATCAATCTGTTAATACCTGTAAAAATATTATATGGATACTTAGAAATTCCAATATAATTCAAAAATACATCTACTTTTGAAAATTTAGTTGGGAACCAAAATGAACTAATCGTTATTAGAAACCAAATTGAATAATATATAATACAACCACACATTAAAGAAAGGATATAAAATAATATTTTTAATGAATTTAAATGTACATTTAAATTTCCATAACTTATAAAAATGATCGCAAGACCAAAAAAAGTATTCACGAATTGAACTAAATTAAATGATCTAAAAATATAGAACAACTGAGTATCAAACGGCCTCAATAAAATTTGATCCAAGTTACCACTCAAAATATCTGATTCTAAAATTCCCATACTTCTAATTAACAATCCCATCATAACTCCATCTACAATAGTGTAGGAACCTACCAAAAATAAAATTTGATAATAGTCCCAACCATTAAAAGAGTCTATGTTTAAGAAAATCAATCTAAAAAATACAATAGGTAAACCAATCCACAGTATCGACGAAAATAGACCACAAAAGAAGTCAAAATGAAAATTCATATCAGATTTAAAACCAAAATGAAGTAGCCTAAAAATTACTTTTATTCTAAACATTTTATCCTCCCACATTTGAGAAGTGCTCCACTCCTTTTCTCAATATGAATCTTGATATAATATAAAAAATGATGCACCAAATCAATTGAATACAAATAATTCTCAAATAGTCTATTAATTTATATGTATCATTACTAAACATCTGAAGCGGTTCATATACTAAGTATTTAAAAGGTAATACATCTAAAAACAGACGAAAATTATTTGAAAAAAAACTTAAAGGCAATAATATTCCTGATAAAAACTGAATCACTATTTCTTTAACAGTAAGGACAAAAAATATATTTTCTAACCAAAAAGAAAGCATACCTACACAACATGATATTAAAAACCATAGAACCATAGATAGAATAATTGCAATACTTCCTAAAATAAGAATTTCAATGGTTAATAACTCATTCTTGTAATAAACACTGGAGAATAAAATGACAGGAATGATGATAAATAATAAATGAGCAAGCCTATCTCCAAGCATTTTACAAAAATAATACTTATAAAAAGTAACAGGTTTTATTAATATGCTAAAAAAATTTCCTGAATGAACATCGTCATTGATTTCCCAATCAACTGGATAAAAAACAAAATATGAAAAAATTATAGTCCCCAAATAGTATTGAACCATTGAGGTAAAATCATATCCTGCTATATTTATCTGGTTACTCTGATATATATACGTCCATAAAAATACTGATATCATAATTTGTATACTTGCCTGTAACATTAACAATAGTACACTTGATTTATAGTTCAAAATAGATCGAAATGATATCAGAATAATAGACATTTCTTTTTTCAATTGTGCTCCTTTTTTGTAAAATAGTTTTGTAAAATAATTTCTTCTAAAGAAAGATTTGATATTTCAAAATCTTCTATATCTACAAGCTTATTGATTGATTCTAATGTCTCAAAGACAAAATCTCTAGGTATTTTTAGTATACATTCCGATTTTGTTTGAGAAATGACTACTACTCCTTTAACAGAGCATAACTCTGGTACCAAATCTAATGTCATTTTTATCTTTAAATATTTAAAATCAGAAAATTTAGATAAAATAACATCCATTGACTCCTGCAAAATAATTTTTCCTTTGTCAATGACGATTAATTCGTCACAAACAGACGAAATATCATCCATATCATGACTCGTTAAAATAATAGTAGTATGACATTCTTCATTCATTTTCTTTAAAAATGTTCTGATATCTTTTTTAGACTGTATATCTAACCCTATAGTAGGCTCGTCTAAAAATAATATTTCCGGACTTGTTAAAGATGCCGCGATAAACTCCATTTTCATTTTTTGTCCAAGAGAGAGGGTCCGGACCTGCTGGTAAAGCTGATCTTTTACATTCAACAAATTGCTTAATTCCTGAATTCGTTCTTGTAAAATCGCCGGTTCTACCTCATATAAAGTACCAATCAATTGAAAATAATCCATAGCCGAAACATCTTGAAATAACTGTAATTTATTTCCTACTACTATTGAAATTTTTTTTCTAAAATTTATACTTCTTTTAAATGGAATTTCTCCATTCACTTCTAATTTTCCGGAACTAGGATAAAGAGTCCCAGTCAACATTTTAATCGTTGTGGATTTACCAGCTCCATTACTCCCAATAAAGCCAACTATACTCCCTCTCTTAATCGTAAAACTAATATCTTGAACAGCTCGAATCGTTATTTGATTACGTTTCAAAAATCTCTTGATAAATGGGAGTCTTGAATCAAAATTATAAAAATTTTTAGATAAATTCTGAGCATTAATAACTATTTCACTCATATATCTCTCCTTTCGATAAAATATATTTACTTGTACTTTTTCCATACTTTACCAAAATGCTAAAGATTGAGCTAAAATCTTCGGGATGGGTAAAATAATATTTGTCTTTAAAAAGTTTCTCAAAACCTTCAAGGCGATTATTGAAATCATTAAATTTTGTATTGTCTAGCTGGTTGAATGTCTCTTTAATATCCATAAACTTTCTCCGTGATTCTTTATTTCACTTTATAAATAGAAGAGTGTCTATATATTTATAGATCCTCAAGAACTTGCATTTTATCAAGTATAAGTAGAATAGTATGTAAGGGTTTACATATTCATATTATATGATTGTTTAAGGAATCCGTCAATTTTCCACATTATTATATGACAAAATGTATTTTTTAAAAATGCAAAAATCTATGAGCAAGATGTTTGACTTCTTTTTTGAAGTATATATACTTATATTAACCTTAGAAAAGAAAAAATGTTTGAACAGATATTCAATAATAATTACTTTTTTTAAAATTAAAATTCGAACTTTAAATTTTTATCTTTTTTATATTATTGAGTAACCTAAATTGCCCAATTTGTAAAATTTAGCTAGACAAAAAAAGACATCCAAGAGAAATTTCTTAAATGTCTGTAAACGTTGATATAAGCGTGTTGATTAACGTTTTGATAATTGTGATGCTTTACGAGCTTTCTTAAGACCTGGTTTGGAAAGTTTGGGTTTCAGTTGGATTAAAAATAGCGTCATATCAAGGCTTTTCAGAACGGAATCTACTGATTAATTTCATAAAATTTGAATCAGTATTTTTTAAACAGGGGAATAGTTTAGGTCTGAAAGAATTAACTTATACATTTACAAGGTTCATTCTGATCGACTTTATAACTGTCTAAGAAAAAAGTAAAGATTCATACAGTATCTAGATTTTCCAAAAATTCTTTATCATCAAATATTATTAACAAAACTATCCAAACCAAATCCGATACATTGCTTCAAAGAATTCTTTAGTTGTTTGACTAGCGAGGTCTTTAATTAAAAAAATTTTTAAAATAATTGCCACCTTGACACATAAATTCTTGCTTTCCAAGTTTAAATGTGATATATTTATAACATAAATTTTAAGTGTTATATATTTATAACATGAAAAAGGAGTCTATCATGAAAAAAAGTCAAAAAATGCGTGGCCTCATTGCAATGATTGCCGTAGCTCTCTTTATTGATTTTATTGTTTTATTTGGTTCTAATCTTAGTTGGGGATCCAAGTTAGTTATTACTGGTATTTCAGTGTCAGGTCAAATTATAGCTATATGGAGCTGGCTACATATGAAACCACGGCCTCATAAGATTCAGAAAGGTGAGAGGAAGACTATTTTTGACTTGTCTGCTAAGCTTTACACGATACTTTTTTTTGCAGCAAGCATTTTTTATACAGTAGGGATTTGGGTTGCGACCCCAAGCGAAAGTTCTGGTATTAAAGAATGGATTTTGGGAATTGGTCTCGTTATTGAAGTGATTGTATTTGGTTTTTTCTGTTTGAAAAATGTCAAGGAAACCCCAGACGAACGCTTTTATGCTAATTTAGCCAAGGCAGCTAGCTTGATGTTTGTTTTTATACTAGGCGCACTGATGATTCTAGCAGTTATCATTGGGTATATAGGGTCTCTCACTCTTCACATGGGCCAGATCTTTATTAGCATATCTGCCTTGATTTTCATCTTTGCGGTTGTCTATCTTATCTTGGAACGGAGAGGATAAGCATGGCCAAAGAAAGCAAGATTATTACTAATCTCAAATCTGTTCGTGAGTCCACAGGCATGACCCAGCAGGAGTTAGCCGACCTCATCGGCATGCGACGCGAGACAATTCTGCACTTAGAAAATAACCGTTACAATCCTTCGCTAGAAATGGCTCTTAAAATTGCTCAAGTTTTTAATCTGAAAATAGAAGACCTCTTTGAACTCAGACAGAAAGAGGAAGCATAATTCTTTTCGAGACCTAGTATTAAGTTCATTGATTAATTAGGAATTGAAGCCAAAGGAAAAATCCTTTTTAGTCGTGATAAAGAAGTTATTTCATTGATACCTAACTTACATTGCTTAAAGGGAAATAAAAATGGAACCCCTAGTCATCCACTCTACTTATCCAAAGACATAAAACCTTCCTCATACAAAGGATAGACCTTTGACTTTCCGAAAAATTAGTATTTTCCTGAATGTTTTGAATTTGAAACGATGAATATGCAAAAACAACCAGAAAAGAAATAGTTCACGACTGCTTCTTCTCTGGTTGTTTTCATACTAACGATTTTTCCGACTTAATTGATAAGAGTACATCATAGGGATAAACACAATGGCGAGGATGACCAGCACCAATACATAAGAAAGCGCGAATTGAAGGCTAGCTTCCAGTAGGAGGATCAAGCCACCAAGCACCCACAACTTCCCTGCCAAGCGATGGGTTTTGTGCCAGTTATCTTCACTCTGCAAGGTCCAAGGTAGGCGGATTCCAACTGTATGGTTCACTTTTAGCTTAGGCATGTAGTTGCCCATGATCACAAAGATGAGCCCTAGCAAAACCGAAACAAAAACAGATGGATTGGTAGTAGAACCTAGCGCTTTGCTATAGATGAGATAGGAGACGATTAAGGAGACTATTGGAATCAACCAGTAGATTACTTTGACCATTTTCTCATTCATAGTACGGTTCTTAGGATCACGTCCGATCATAAAGATCACAAACAGATGCACCAAGAGAAGGAAAACAGGAAGACCAAACACAGCTAGTGCTTTCGATTGGAAGTTATTGGCCTGACCAGCAGCGTTAAAGTGAATCGAGATTTGGTTAGGCAATTGCGACCAAATTATCAGCCCCCAAAGCATGGGGAAAAGTATCACCATAGAAGTTAATATCAATAATTTTTTATTCGTTTTCATCAGTAGAGTCTCCTTTCAAATCAACGAGCCAGACCATCAAATCCTCCAAGACAGAAGTATTGAGTTCATAGTAGATAAAATTCTTCTCTTTTTCCTCTCGAATTAAATCTGCCTGCTTGAGTATGCTTAAATGATGGGAAATGGTCGCTCCTGCTACATCAAAGTGGCCAGCGATATCGCCAGCGGATAATTTCCCTGCCTTTAGCAGCTCTAAGATACTTCTTCTTATCGGATTCGATAAAGCTTTAAATGTTTGCGCAAAATTCATTCTCTATCTTCTCCAATCTATTTAGATTTCTTTCTAAATAGATTCTAGTGCTTCCAGATAGGTTTGTCAACTCTATTTTGAAAAAATTCGAAATAGGTCTAAATAGGATCTCCTTGTGACCTGCTAGGAAGATGTTGTTGCCAGTAGAAATGTTATTTTAGAAGACACAAAAAACCTCTAGCCATTAGCTAGAGGTTGAGATTTAGTCATCTTTATTGATGTGAGAGTTTACGTTTCAATAAGATAGCACCTGATAGAACAACTGCTCCGAGAACAATGAATCCAGTAGCGGCAACTTCACCTGTACTTGGGAGAACTTTCTTCCGACCTTTACCTTTGCCATCGCCGGTACCTTCAGTTGTTGAAGATGACGGAGTTGGTGTTGGAGTAGTCGTTACTTTAGTAGTTGGTTCTTCGCTTGTGGTAGTTGTTGTCGTAGTTGAAGATGTAGTCGGTTCTTCAGTTGTAGTCGTAGTTGTCGTTGTTTCACCTGTAGTGGTTGAAGTAGTAGTTGGCTCTTCGGTTGTTGTAGTAGTCGAAGTAGTAGTCGGCTCTTCAGTCGTCGTAGTCGTTGTAGTAGTCGAAGTTGTTGTAGTCGTAGTCGTAGTAGTACTGGTTGTTTCTTCCTTCGGATTGACGATTGTCTTGGTTACTGAGTGATCGGCTCCGAAATCTTCAGTATTGACTTCTGTATCTGCAGATTTGATGCTGTAGCCCGCAGGTGCTTCTGTTTCTGTTAAGATATACTTATCTTTTAGCAAAGCACTGACAGTAATGTTCCCGTTTTCGTCGGTTACATACTCACCGATGACTTGGTTGTTCGCTTGACGTACGACCTTGAATTTGGCACCTTGAAGAGGTTGGTTGGCATCATCTACTTTGTGGATATTGATGGTAAATACATAACCGACACCAGAGCCACCCGCGATTTGTACAGCAGCAGCATTGGTTACTTCTTTCACCACAGTATTTTTACCTTTTAAGATGGCATCATTTTTTAGGAGTTCACCATCTGCAGGCTCGTAGTTGAGCTGAACGTCGTAAGCAATACGATACTGGTCGTTTTCAGTGATATCGCCTAAGTCAACTACAAAGGATTGACCGTCTTCACTAATAGTCACCTTGTGTTGGTCAGTAACATCTGTTCGGTTGCTAAATTGCCATTCACCTGCTACAAAGGCAAAGTTCCCTTTTAAGATTTTGATGCTGCCAGGGACATAAGAAGCGTTGGTAAATTTCATGTGATCTTCGATAGTCACGCTATTGATATTTTCTCTGGTCCGGTTGATAGAAATGGTATAGGATACCTTCTTGTGATCGTCTGAATTCACCCAGCTTGTCTTTGTCAAAACTTTGGGATTGCCGTCTCCAACTCCCTTGAAGGTCACTTTACCACCGACCTTAAGCTCGTTGTTTATAGTGATTTCAATCGGGATTTCTCCTTTTTCAGGGTGCTTCTGGAAATCAATCCGTGCATAGAAGAAGAAGGAGCCGTTAGTGTCAGAGTGTTTTTCAACATAGTCTGTATAGGTGAGGGAAATCGATTTTTTTGCAGCATCTACGGTTGCATGAGCGATGACCTCGTTGGTGTTAACATCTCGAATCTCAAAGCTGTCTGAAGAAATGATGAGGGCCTCTGGCACAGTCACGACGGTGGTGTCCCCTGCCTTGACATTTTTTCCAGCTAAATCGTAGGTGGCATTAATTCGGAAAGTAGCCCATTGCTCCAACTCCCAAGTGAGATCTCCACCTTCGTTATTGGTGACGTTGACACTGGTAATCGTGTCCGCAAATTTTCCTGTTACCGAAACAGTCGATGTTTCAGCAGATAATCTATTCAACCCTAAAGTGAATAGGGTGGCTAGTAAACAAAGAACAAATGGGAAAATCCAAAATTTCTTTTTATCCATAATTTTCTTCCTTTTTCATAAGATGGGTGTTTAATAAACAATCCTACTATTAGTTCAACTAAGACGAACAGTAGGCTTCCAAAAGATGGAGTTGCTATTAAACGACACGGTATTGCGACAGGTTACTCGGTTGTTAGTTATGGTGTTGTTAAGAATAAAATCCTCCCTTTGTTCAAACAATCACAAGATTGTCTTCTTAGATAGATTGTAGCACAAAAAGCGCCTTATTTCAACAGTATAACTTTGATTGTTAAAATAAAAATGAGTATAAAATAGATAGGTTAAATAGCTGAAAGGAGAAGGTCTTGAAACAGCTTTCAAAACCCCTTTTTGAAGCAGTAAGTATTGATTTTTCTCTAAAAAAGCGTATAATCAAAATCATACTATTTAAAGGGAGTCTCTATGAAGAAGAGTTTTATTCACCAACAAGAAGAAATTTCATTTGTAAAAACAACATTTACCCAATATTTGAAAGACAAACTAGAAGTCGTTGAGGTTCAAGGTCCAATCTTGAGCAAGGTAGGAGATGGGATGCAGGACAACCTATCCGGTGTGGAAAACCCTGTCTCTGTAAAGGTCTTGCAAATTCCTAACGAGACCTATGAAGTCGTTCATTCCCTTGCAAAATGGAAGCGTCATACCTTAGCGCGATTTGGCTTTGGGGAAGGGGAAGGTCTCTTCGTCCATATGAAGGCTCTTCGTCCAGATGAAGATTCTTTGGATGCGACCCACTCAGTTTATGTTGACCAATGGGACTGGGAAAAGGTCATTCCAAATGGGAGCCGTAACCTAGCTTACTTGAAGGAAACGGTTGAAAAAATCTACAAGGCCATTCGTCTAACGGAGTTAGCTGTCGAAGCTCGCTATGATATTGAATCAATCCTGCCGAAGCAAATCACCTTTATCCACACAGAAGAGTTGGTAGAGCGTTATCCTGACTTGACGCCGAAAGAACGGGAAAATGCTATCACTAAAGAATATGGAGCCGTCTTTTTGATTGGGATCGGTGGCGTCTTATCAGATGGCAAGCCGCATGATGGACGGGCACCAGACTATGACGACTGGACAACGGAAACTGAAAATGGCTACAAGGGCTTAAACGGAGATATCCTTGTTTGGAATGATAACTTAGGGGCGGCATTCGAATTATCTTCTATGGGGATTCGGGTTGATGAAGACACACTCAAGCGCCAGGTTGCTATTACAGGAGATCAAGATCGTTTGGAATTGGAGTGGCACCGTGCGCTCTTGAATGGACTCTTTCCACTAACTATCGGAGGTGGGATCGGTCAATCACGGATGGCGATGTTCTTGCTTCGTAAGAAACATATCGGAGAAGTCCAAACCAGCGTCTGGCCTCAAGAAGTTCGCGAACAATATGAAAATATCTTATAAGATAGTTGAAAGTAAAGCAACGAAAGAAATCGAGTCTTGCATGTGATGCGGACTCGATTTTTATGGGGCTGGAGAAGCCATCTTTTTCTATTCCTGATGGGCTTGTAGTCTGATTTTATCGCTTGAGCGCTGTCACGGACTAGAAATTGTGATAGAATAAATAGTACAAAGCAAGCAAAGGAGTGGTGTCTATGAAATTACAAAAACCAAAAGGAACCCAAGATATCCTGCCACAGGAATCCGCTAAGTGGCAATATGTAGAAGGATTTGCTCGCGAAACCTTTAAAAAATACAATTACGCAGAGATCCGCACACCTATTTTTGAACATTACGAGGTGATTAGTCGTTCGGTAGGGGATACAACGGATATCGTGACCAAGGAGATGTACGACTTCTATGATAAGGGAGACCGTCACATCACGTTGCGTCCGGAAGGGACAGCACCAGTAGTCCGCTCCTATGTTGAAAATAAACTCTTTGCACCAGAAGTTCAAAAGCCAAGCAAGGTTTATTATATTGGTCCTATGTTCCGCTATGAGCGTCCTCAGGCTGGCCGTTTGCGTCAGTTCCACCAGATTGGCGTAGAATGCTTTGGATCTAGCAATCCTGCAACAGACGTTGAGACGATTGCCATGGCTGACCAATTCTTCAAAGAGATTGGCATTGAAAATGTCGTCCTCCACTTGAATACCCTAGGTAGCACAGCCAGTCGGGCAGCTTATCGCCAAGCTTTGATCGACTACCTCCTTCCAATGAAGGACCAACTTTCAAAAGATAGTCAACGTCGTCTAGAGGAAAATCCGCTCCGCGTCTTGGACTCAAAAGAAAAAGAAGACAAGCAAGCGGTTGAGAAGGCTCCATCTATCCTAGACTACTTGGACGAAGAAAGCCAGGCACACTTCGATGCCGTACGGGCTATGCTAGACGGTCTCGGAATTGACTATGTCATCGATACCAATATGGTACGTGGCCTAGACTATTACAACCACACTATTTTCGAGTTTGTGACAGAAGTAGATGGGAATGAGTTGACCGTTTGTGCGGGAGGTCGTTACGATGGCTTGGTAGAATATTTTGGTGGACCAGCAACACCAGGTTTCGGTTTTGGGATGGGACTTGAGCGTCTCTTGTTGATCCTCGAAAAACAAGGAGTTGAGCTTCCTGTTGAGACGACATTGGATGTCTACGTTGCTGTG
This sequence comes from Streptococcus sp. SCPM-O-B-15294 (M123), assembly GCF_058200455.1. Classification (NCBI taxonomy): domain Bacteria; kingdom Bacillati; phylum Bacillota; class Bacilli; order Lactobacillales; family Streptococcaceae; genus Streptococcus; species Streptococcus sp. SCPM-O-B-15294 (M123). Next base: position 13,687 of record NZ_JBYQGU010000017.1, read on the forward strand.
TTAGGTTCAGAAGCAGAAGTGGCCGCCTTGGAATTGGTTCAGTCCCTTCGCTGTCAAGGCTTTATCGCAGAACGCGATTACCTAGGCCGTAAGTTGAAGGCTCAGTTCAAGTCAGCTGACGTCTTTGGGGCCAAAACCATCATTGCTCTTGGTGGTAGCGAGGTTGAAAGTGGGCAAATCACTGTCAAAAACAACCAGACTCGCCAGGAAGTGACCACGTCCATCGAAGAAGTAAAAAATGATTTTCAAACTATTTTGAATCAACTATAAAAAGAAAAGACGGATGCCGAGAAGGTATCGGTCTTTTTTGCATGTCCTCTATTTTCTCCTTGTGGAGAAAGCTGACAGCTGGGTCCATTTTTGATATACTAGTAGGGTATGCATGTGCCTTTTAGCACTTGCAAGTCTAGTAAAGGAAAAAACAAGGTATGAGTGAAAAAGAATCGCATAAACTTGGCTTGAGTGTCGGGTCCAATTTTCAAGATACTCAAGAGCTACGAAAGGTATTGGAACAATCAATTAGCCGAGAAGAAGAGGTTTTGACAGCTAGTCAACCGGTGGAATCAGAGCAGAACCAGGAAGAGAGCCAGGTTGCTGGAGAAACGGTGGAAACAGAAGCTTCGACCGGAACTCTAAGTCGCCTATCACGCTCTGGTCATCGTCGCAAAGAGAAGGTTGAAGCGAGATCGAAAGACCAAGAGGATGTAGAAGAGACATTAGAAGATCAAGAAGATGAAAAGTCGTTGGGGCGGTATGCCATTAAGCGACCAGTTCCCTTGTCACTACCCATTGCTTTTAGTGTCCTGCTTGGGCTGGTCCATGTAGCTCTTCCTTTTATCAACTTACTGGCGACTAACCAACAAACACAGGACTTATATGCCGGTTGGGCAATGTCTCAAGGTCAAGTTCCCTATGGTCATTTCTTTGGGGTCAATGGTTTGCTCTACTACGGGATCAGCGCTTTAGGAAGTTTGGTAGGAGGTCAAGTTCTCCTGGTGGTCTTCCAGATTTTAGCCTACTTTTTTGCTGGGACGAGCCTGTATCGGATGGTCAGAAGCTTAGTTGCAAGTGAAAAAATTGCAGGACAAGTTCAGCTACTCTTCTATCTTCTTGCTGGAGTGCTTGGATTTGGTGGCAATTACGCTGTTTTTTATGCCCTGCCCTTCCTATTTGGCTCTATGAATTTCATTCTCGCTTATCTAGAGGGTGAGAAAACAGATGAATCCTTTGTCGCCTATGGCGCAGGAGCCTGTTTGGCCTTTATGATGGTGCCATGGCTGAGTGTGATTTTTTATCTGCTTGCTTTTCTTGGATTGACAGCCTATCATGTGAAGCAAAAGAAATTTTCCCACGGCTTCTATCAATTCCTCGCTGCTCTCTTGGGATTCTCTCTTCTTTTCTATCCCTTAGGCTACATCACCGTGTGGAACGGCTCCTTTGGGTATGCAATCCATCAGACCTTGTACAGTCTCCGCTCCCTCCAGTTTGATGCGGGTCACCTATTTGCTAACCTAGTTTATTACTGTTTATTGCTATTAACGCTTGGTTTCGCTTCAGCTTTCGTCATGTCTTTCCGAAAAGTATCGACAAGCGGTCAACGTGTAATTCGGTTTATGAGTTGGTTTGGTCTTCTGCTAGTTGCCACTGTTGTGGTTGGGACACCAGAGCAAGGGGCCTATCAGTTCCTTAGCCTCTTACCTTTTGGTCTCCCCTTGTTCGCTCTTTGGTTTGCGGGAGAAGAGTCCACTTATCAGCGCCGGAAGATGAAGAACAATTCTATCTGGGACCTTTATTTCTCCAGTCAAGCCTTCCTACCGATTTTGGCAATGGCTTATCTAGTTGGCTATCCAGTTGTGAATCAATTTGTTCTCCAAAACAACCTAGCGAGTGAACGAAGCACCATTGCCCACTATATCAAGAGTCATAGTGATTCCAAGGATACCATCTATGCTTGGGATCAGACGGCCCATCTCTATCAGGAAAGTGGCCGCTTGGCATCTTCGGCCCTCCTAACTCCGACGGCCTATAGCAGTCCGAGGGAAAACCGAACCAATCTGATCAATCAGATTAAGCAAGCCAAGCCGAAGTTTATTGTGGTCAATAAGGACCTTGATGTAACGTCTGCTATGCAAAAAGTTTTGACCAAAAATTATGAAAAAGTGAACCAGAAAGGTTCCCAGTACACCTTGTACCAATATAAATAGACTATCAATATCTTGTGGTTTTGAAATGAAATAACATTTTTTGCCACAAGATATTGATTTTTTATTTTTGAGTGATATAATATGGAGTGAATTGTATTTGTGAAAAAAGAAAGTGGGCGAGCGCATGATAACGTTACGAGAAGAGCATATCCAAAGTCTCCCCCAACTCTTTGTGGAAAAGAGAGATGGGCGGAAGGTCAAGTTTGATGTCGATAAAATTTACCGTGCTTTGGTCAAAGCGACAGAAGAAGTGGCCGGCCTCACTCCGGCCTTGGAAGCGAAATTAGAAATTGTAACAGACCGGATTGTGGCTGAAATTTTGGAACGCTTCCCTCGTGGCGTAAAAATCTACGAGATTCAAAATGTCGTTGAGCACGAGTTACTGCAAGCCAATGAATATGCGATTGCTGAGAGCTATATTACTTACCGGACTCAGCGGGATTTTGAGCGCTCAAAAGCGACGGATATCAACTTTACCATCGGCAAGCTCCTCAACAAGGACCAAGCTGTCGTCAATGAAAATGCCAATAAGGACAGCGACGTTTTTAATACCCAGCGCGATTTGACAGCGGGAATTGTCGGTAAGTCTATTGGTCTCAAAATGTTGCCTAAACACGTAGCCAATGCCCATCAAAAAGGGGATATTCACTACCATGATTTGGACTATAGCCCTTATACCCCGATGACCAACTGTTGTTTGATCGATTTTGAAGGCATGTTACGCAATGGCTTTAAGATTGGGAATGCAGAAGTAGAAAGTCCTAAGTCCATCCAAACTGCAACGGCTCAGATCTCGCAAATCATTGCCAATGTAGCCTCTAGCCAGTATGGGGGTTGCTCAGCAGATCGGATCGACGAGGTCTTGGCTCCTTATGCAGAAAAGAATTATCAGAAGCACCTTAAAGATGCAGAGGAATGGGTTCTCCCGGAAAAACGCGAGGACTATGCTTGGCAAAAAACGAAAAAAGACATCTATGATGCCATGCAGTCCTTGGAGTACGAGATCAATACCCTCTTTACCTCAAATGGGCAAACGCCCTTTACTTCGCTTGGCTTTGGACTTGGAACAAATCGCTTCGAACGGGAAATTCAAAAGGCCATTCTGGAAATTCGAATCAAAGGGCTTGGTTCAGAACACCGGACCGCTATCTTTCCAAAACTGATATTTACCCTCAAGCGGGGGCTCAACTTAGAACCAGGTAGTCCCAACTACGACATCAAGCAGTTGGCCTTGGAATGTGCGACCAAACGCATGTATCCAGACGTTTTGTCTTATGACAAGATTGTTGAGTTGACAGGCTCCTTCAAGGTACCGATGGGATGTCGTTCTTTCCTTCAAGGTTGGAAGGATGAAAATGGTGTGGAAGTCAATTCTGGCCGGATGAACCTAGGGGTTGTGACAGTCAATTTGCCTCGAATTGCCTTGGAGTCAGAAGGGAATAAAGAAAAGTTCTGGGAAATCTTCAATGAGCGGATGAACATTGCTGAAGATGCTTTGGTTTACCGGGTGGAACGTACCAAAGAAGCAACGCCAGCTAATGCACCGATCCTCTACCAATATGGCGCTTTTGGGAAGCGTTTGGGTAAATATGACCAGGTAGACCAGCTCTTCCGCAACCGTAGAGCGACGGTTTCACTCGGCTATATCGGATTGTATGAAGTGGCGACGGTCTTTTATGGTCCAAACTGGGAACAGAATCCAGAAGCCAAGCAATTCACGATCGATATCATCAAGGATATGAAGAAGCGGGTCGAAGAATGGTCCGATCAGTATGGCTACCACTTCTCAATTTATTCGACGCCGTCAGAAAGCTTGACAGATCGCTTCTGTCGCCTGGATACGGAGAAATTTGGTCAGGTTCCGGATATCACAGACAAGGAATATTACACCAATAGTTTCCACTACGATGTCCGCAAGAACCCAACTCCATTTGAGAAGCTGGATTTTGAAAAAGTCTATCCAGAAGCAGGGGCCTCCGGTGGCTTTATCCACTATTGTGAATACCCTGTTCTCCAACAAAATCCAAAAGCGCTAGAGGCGGTTTGGGATTATGCCTATGACCGGGTCGGTTATCTCGGAACCAATACGCCGATTGATCGTTGTTACAAGTGTGATTTTGAAGGGGATTTCACACCAACCGAGCGGGGCTTCACCTGTCCAAACTGTGGCAATAGTGATCCTAAGACAGTTGATGTGGTCAAACGGACCTGTGGCTATCTAGGAAATCCTCAAGCCCGTCCGATGGTTAATGGACGTCATAAGGAAATCGCTGCGCGGGTCAAACACATGAATGGGTCCACGATTAAATCAGCTGGACACCAAGTGACAGATTAGAAAAGGAAGATTATGGGAAAATACCAACTAGATGATAAGGGCAAGGCCCAGGTTCAACGATTCCACGAAAAACATTCGACAGGTGGAATCAATAAAAAAGACCGAGTAGCCAGCCTGAGAGAACAATTTTTAAATAAAAATAAGAAAAAGTGAGAGCCCGCTCTCGCTTTTCTCTTATGGGGAGGGAATGATGGAATTACGCAGACCAACATTAGTAGATAAAGAAACCATTCTAAATATGATGGCAGAGTTCGAAGAGACCCGATCAGCCCACGACGGCGGCTTTTGGGATGCTGAGAACTTTGATTATGAGGAGTGGCTAGAAACTAACCTTAATAAAGAAATGGGAATAAATTTGCCTCAAAATCGCGTTCCATCAATTCAGTTCGTATTGTTTGATGAATCAGGCCATGCTTTAGGTTTTTTGAATCTACGGCTGAGACTAAATGAGGGATTGCTGAATTATGCTGGTCATATCGGCTATAGTATCCGTCCCTCTGCGCGTGGGCAAGGATTGGCAAAAGAGCAGCTGCGGCAAGGCTTGCAAGTAGCCAAAAGTAAAAATATCAAACGTGCTTTAGTGACTTGTGATAGTGACAATGCTGCCAGTCGAGCAGTGATTCTGACTAATGGCGGAGCTTTAGAGGATGTTCGAGGCGGGAAAGAGCGCTATTGGATTGATTTAGATTGAGGAAAGTTTATGAAGTTACAACGACCAACTTTAGAAGATAAAGACGCGATTTTAGAGATGATTACTGAGTTCGATGCTGCAAAATCCTATATGCACGGTGGCATGGGCTCCACTTGGAAGCGAGCAAAGGATTTTGCGGATTGGTTGCGAATTGTAGAGCAGCAGGAGGATACTGAGAATCTGCCAGAATGCTGGGTTCCTACCATTCAATTTTTATCCTTTGATGAGACTGGCTACCCTCTGGGCTTTTTAGCCCTGCGCTTGTCCTTGAATGACAAATTATTTGTAGAGGGTGGTCACATTGGCTATTCCATCCGGCCCAGTCAACGCAGAAAGGGCTTGGCTAAGTTGCAGCTAGAGCTAGGACTAGCAGAGGCTCGAAAACAAGGACTAGAACGAGTGCTGATTACCTGTGATGAAGACAACGAAGCTAGCCGTCGCACGATTCTATCTGCTGGCGGTGTTTACGAAAATACAATCGACAGAAGTCAGCGCTACTGGATTGATTTGGAGGATGAAGATGAACAATCCCAAACCTCAAGAATGGAAAAGTGAGGAGCTGAGCCAAGGTCGCATCATCGACTACAAGGCTTTTAACTTTGTCGATGGCGAAGGAGTCCGCAACTCCCTTTATGTGGCCGGCTGCATGTTTCACTGTGAGGGTTGTTACAATGTAGCGACCTGGTCTTTCAAGGCGGGTATTCCCTACACCAAAGAGTTAGAAGAGCAGATTATGGCCGATCTGGCCCAACCCTATGTCCAGGGCTTGACCTTGCTTGGGGGAGAACCATTTCTCAACACCGGTATCCTGCTGCCCTTGGTCAAGCGCGTGAAAAAAGAGTTGCCTGATAAAGATATCTGGTCTTGGACCGGCTACACCTGGGAAGAAATGATGCTGGAGACGCCGGACAAACTAGAACTGCTTTCGCTGATTGATATTCTGGTGGATGGTCGTTATGATAAGAGCAAACGCAACCTCATGTTGCAGTTTCGTGGCTCTTCCAACCAACGAATCATTGATGTTCAACAATCTCTCAAAGAAGGAAAAGTCGTCATCTGGGACAAGCTCAATGACGGCAAGGACTCTTATGAGCAAGTAAAAAGAGACTAGCAAGACTCGGATAGCCATTATAAAGATGGAGATTTCGTGATTCTTCAGTTTGCAAGAAGTGGGCTCTTTTTCAGACAATTTCATTTCACTGATAAAATTCAGAAGGATTCATGGTATAATGGAATAGATTGTACGAAAGTTAGAGTAATCCAACTCGTACATTTAAGGAACAGAATGAGGAAATTGACATGACATTAGTTTATCAATCAACGCGTGATGCGAAAAATACCGTAACAGCCAGCCAAGCGATTTTGCAAGGTTTGGCGACAGATGGCGGTTTGTTTACTCCAGTGAGCTATCCAAAGGTAGATTTGGATTTTGACACATTAAAAGATGCTTCTTACCAAGAAGTGGCCAAGCTGGTCTTGTCAGCCTTCTTGGATGATTTCACAGCAGAAGAGTTGGACTACTGTATCACCAACGCCTATGACAGCAAGTTTGATACACCAGCTATTGCCCCTCTTGTTAAGCTTGATGGCCAATACAACTTGGAACTCTTCCATGGTTCAACCATTGCCTTCAAAGACATGGCCTTGTCTATCTTGCCATACTTTATGACAACGGCTGCTAAGAAACATGGCTTGGAAAACAAGATTGTCATCTTGACAGCAACATCTGGGGACACTGGTAAAGCTGCCATGGCAGGATTTGCGGATGTTCCAGGCACTGAAATTATCGTCTTTTATCCAAAAGATGGTGTCAGCAAGGTACAAGAGTTGCAAATGACCACTCAAACTGGGGATAATACCCATGTGATCGCCATTGATGGAAACTTTGATGATGCTCAGACAAATGTGAAGCATATGTTCAATGATGTGGCTCTTCGTGAAAAATTGGCAGCCAACAAGTTGCAATTTTCATCAGCCAACTCTATGAATATCGGCCGTTTGGTACCACAAATTGTCTACTATGTTTATGCCTACGCTCAGCTTGTTAAAACTGGCGAGATTAATGCTGGTGACAAGGTTAACTTCACTGTACCGACAGGAAACTTTGGAAATATCTTGGCTGCCTTTTACGCTAAACAAATCGGCCTACCAGTCGGTAAATTGATCTGTGCTTCAAATGACAACAATGTCTTGACAGACTTCTTTAAAACTCGTGTTTATGACAAGAAGCGTGAGTTTAAGGTAACTACTAGCCCATCGATGGATATCTTAGTGTCTTCAAACTTGGAGCGTTTGATTTTCCACCTTTTGGGAAATGATGCGGTTAAGACAGCTGAACTCATGAATGCTTTGAATACGCAAGGTCAGTATGAATTGACAGACTTTGATACAGAGATTTTGGACCTCTTTGCGGCAGAGTATGCAACAGAAGCAGAAACCGCAGCAGAAATCAAGCGTGTTTATGAGTCAGATTCTTATATTGAGGACCCTCATACAGCGGTTGCTTCAGCAGTTTATAAAAAATACCAAGCAGCGACAGGCGATGCGGCCAAGACCGTAATTGCATCAACAGCTAGTCCTTACAAATTCCCAGTGGTTGCGGTGGAAGCTGTAACAGGGAAATCAGGTTTGAGCGACTTTGAAGCCTTGGCTCAATTACATGAAATCTCAGGTGTAGCCTTGCCACCAGCAGTGGATGGTCTCGAAACTGCTCCAGTTCGTCACAAGACAACTGTTGCAGCAACAGATATGCAGGCTGCAGTTGAAGCCTATTTGGGATTGTAAGTGGGAGTCCCAAAATTAGAAAGCAGAAGTCTCTAGGACTTGACTGAATAAATCTCACAATAGTTCTACAAGCAGAACTCAGTTAGGCAACTAGCTGAGTTTCTTTTTATCAGGAGGAAAGTGTGTCACGTCAACAACAAGTAGATCGACAAATTTTAAGAATTGCCCTTCCAGCCATCGGAGAAAATTTTCTCCAAATGCTCATGGGGATGGTAGATAGCTACTTGGTTGCTCAGTTGGGTTTAGTAGCTGTATCGGGTGTATCCGTTGCAGGTAATATCATTACGATTTACCAAGCTATTTTTATCGCTCTTGGAGCCGCGGTCGTGAGTCTCTTGTCTAAAAGTATGGGACAAAAAGATCAGAAAGCCATAGCTCGTCAGGCGACTGAATCTATTAAAGTCACGATCTTATTAAGTTGTATCTTGGGGGTCTTATCCCTCTGCTTTGGCAAGGAATTGATTGCCCTCTTGGGAGTTGAAGCGGCCGTTGCAGAAGCCGGAGGGATTTACTTATCTCTTGTCGGAGGAAGTATTTTACTTTTAGGTCTGATGACGACCTTGGGAGCCCTAGTCCGTGTGGCTCATAACCCGCGACTACCCATGTATGTCAGTTTGTTGACCAATGTTTTGAATGCTCTATTATCGAGCATCTTGATCTTTGTTTTCGGACTGGGTATCGCCGGGGCTGCCTTAGGAACGGTTCTCTCTCGCTTATTAGGGGCTTTCTTGCTCTGGCGTCAGGTTCAACTTCCCTTTGCTCCTTTTCGTTGGGGCTTGGATCGAGACTTGCTCTCCCTTGCTTTGCCTGCTGCTGGCGAACGCCTCATGATGCGAGCAGGGGATATTGTCATCATTGCTATGGTGGCCGTTTTTGGTACTAGAGCGGTTGCTGGGAATGCTATTGGGGAAGTCTTGACCCAGTTCAACTATATGCCGGCCTTTGGGATTGCGACAGCAACAGTCATGTTGGTCGCCAAAAGTTTGGGACAGAATGATTTACAAGGGATCAAGCAAATCACCAGTCGGAGTTTTTGGATTTCCTTTCTCTCCATGCTTCCTCTCGCCCTTACCATCTTCTTGTTTGGAAGTCCTTTGACAGCCCTTTACACTAAGGATCCAGGAGCCCTTGCTGCTTCCTTATCTGTCATTTTGTTCTCCTTGCTTGGAACGCCTCTGACAGCTGGGACAGTCATCTATACGGCGGTCTGGCAAGGGTTGGGCAACGCCCGTCTTCCCTTCTATGCGACCACTATTGGCATGTGGGTGATTCGGATTGGCTCTGGTTATCTGATGGGGGTTAGCCTCGGTTGGGGTTTGCCAGGGATTTGGGCTGGTACCCTCTTGGACAACGGATTTCGCTGGTTTTTCTTAAAAACACTCTATCATCGGAAATGGAAGGAATAAAATGTATGACACGAGCTTTTATTTGGGATTTGGATGGAACTCTTTTGGATTCTTATGAAGCGATTTTAGATGGGATTGCTGAGACTTATGCCCATTACTCTCTGGACTTTGATCGAGAAGCGGTCCATGCCTTTATCCTTCAACAATCCGTCCAGGTACTTCTTGAAGAAGTGGCTAGAGAACATGGTTTGGATGCGGAGGAGATGAATAGTTATCGTGCTTCTAGCTTGCGTGAGAAAAACGCCCAAGTGCATCTGATGCCAGGAGCTAGAGAAATTCTAGCTTGGGCTAAAGAGGAAGGGATTGTCCAATTCGTCTATACCCACAAGGGGAAGAATGCCTACCCAATTTTGGAAGATCTAGGGATCTTATCCTATTTCCAAGAGATTGTCACAACGGACAATGGCTTTCGGAGAAAACCAGACCCAGAAGGAGTCGATTATCTAGTGGATAAGTATCAACTGGATCGGAGCGAGACCTACTATATTGGAGATCGAATCTTAGATGTCGATTTGGCAGACAATGCAGGAATCGGGAGTATTAATTTTTTGGATTACAAGCCGGATGTCAATCATGCGATTCGTCATTTGGATGACATTCGCCTCTATTTTGAAGAAGAAAAAAGTTAACTTATTTAACAAAGCTAGGCTTCTTTGTTGCTGGAATGGCGCTATGAAAAGAATCCGTAAACAATTTGTTTTGAAAATGAAATAATTCCTTAAGAAATCTTTAAGATAAATCCGATATAATAAAACCATAAACAAAGACCTCCTAACTTTGTTTATGAAATCCTAAAACTTTTCTTTTTCATAATAATCTCCCTAAAAGGCCACCAAATCCGGTGGTCTTTTACTTTGCTTTTCTTAGGAGGAAATCATTTCGTTTGAGGTGAGCAAATTTATTGCTTCGACTTTTTTTAAATGATATGCTTGATAAATCAATTATTGATAAGTCAATAAAAAGATCGGAGAGAAGGAATGTCAGAAATGCATGACTTGCTTTATCAGTTGAAGCTAGCTGATCAGTCTTCAACCCAATTATTTGAAAAACAATTGGGCATTAGTCTAACTCGTTATCAGATGCTTCAGTTGTTAGTAGCAGAAGCGCCTTGTAGCCAAGCGACCCTTCAGGAGAAACTAGCAATTGATCCTGCAGCCTTAACCCGCCACTTCAAAGTCTTAGAAGCTAGTGGCTATGTTACTCGTACTCGCAATCCAGAAAATCAACGGGAGATTGTGGTGGAACTTACGGAGCTTGCCAGAGATCGGTTGTTGGTCCATCCTCCAGCACATCATCTACAGGTAAAAGGCCAGATGGATCAGATTCTTTCTGAAAAAGAGCGGAATCAGTTGAGTCACCTACTCGAAAAGTTGGTGTCTGGCCTCGAGCAAATTACATTTTAAAAGGAGAATAATATGTCTGTCTTAACCATTGTTTTAGCAAGCCTTGCTGCTTTTGAGCATTTCTATATTTTTTATCTTGAGAGTTTAGCAACCCACTCGGCATCGACTAGTCGTGTCTTTAATATGGATCAGGAAGAATTGCATCGTCCATCTGTGACGGCTCTCTTCAAAAACCAAGGCATTTATAATGCTCTGATTGGTGTCTTCCTCCTCTACGGCCTCTTTGTAGCTAGAAACAGTGAAATTGTCACGATCTTTCTGCTCTTTATTATTGGTGCAGCAGCTTATGGGGCTGTAACTTCTAATAAAAAAATCATCTTGACCCAAGGTGGTCCAGCAATAGCCGCTTTAGTCAGCCTTCTTCTGCTTGGATAAGGATCAGCTCTTCCAGATTGGGAAGAGTTTTTTATTCCTATCCTTAGGGCTGCGATGGCAAGAACTCCATCTTCAGTTACCGGTCTGTAGCAAAAAACAACTGCGTGCTTTGCGCCTCAGCTTTTAGTTTTCTTGAAGCTTTCTATAAGGAATGGTTTAGGTTTGAGCTGTATACTAAACTCATCCAATAAGAAATGAGGTACAGCAAATGAAAATCTCAGTTAATTATCCAAAACGCTTTAAGAAATTGCCACAACAAGGTTCTTGTTACGGCGAATAAACACTTCTCTTCATTTTTCATAAGAAACTCCTAAAGAAGGCTCTACCCGAAAGGATAGAGTTTTTATATACCAGAGACCTTGTGATTCGTGGTATAATAAGCCTATGGAAAAAAAGAACAAATTACTACTCATCGACGGGTCTTCCGTCGCTTTTCGTGCCTTTTTTGCACTCTATAATCAAATCGATCGCTTCAAAAATGCCAATGGGTTGCATACCAATGCGGTCTATGGATTTAACCTCATGTTGAGCCATCTATTGGAGCGCATCCAACCGACCCATGTCCTCGTTGCTTTTGATGCAGGAAAGACGACCTTTCGGACGGAGATGTATGCCGACTACAAAGGGGGCCGTGCAAAAACTCCAGATGAGTTCCGTGAGCAGTTCCCTTTTATTCGCGAGCAACTAGATCATTTGGGAATCCGCTATTATGAGCTAGCCCAGTATGAGGCAGATGACATCATTGGAACGCTAGATAAGATGGCCGAAGCTAGCTCGGTGCCCTTTGATGTCACCATTGTCTCTGGGGATAAGGATTTGATCCAGCTGACAGATGATAATACGGTGGTTGAAATCTCCAAAAAAGGGGTGGCAGAGTTTGAAGAATTCACTCCAGCCTATCTGAAAGAAAAGATGGGACTGACACCAGAGCAGTTTATTGACCTCAAGGCCTTGATGGGAGATAAGTCGGATAACATCCCAGGTGTCACCAAAATCGGAGAAAAGACAGGGATCAAACTACTTCTAGAGTATGGCTCTCTCGATGGCATTTTCGAGCATATCGATGAGATGAAGGCCTCTAAGATGAAGGAAAACCTCATCAACGACAAGGAGCAGGCCTACCTGTCCAAGACCCTTGCGACCATCGATACCAATGCGCCCATTGAAATTGGGCTTGACGATATCACCTATACGGGCCCCCATCTAGAAAATCTCGCCAAGTTTTATGAGGAGATGGGCTTCAAGCAACTCCGTCAGGCCTTGGATCTCAGTGGAGAAGAAGCGGCTCCTGTAGCCATTGACTATACAAAAGTCGAGCAAGTCACTTCAGATATGCTTACGGAAGACAGTTTCTTCCATTTTGAGATTTTTGGGGACAATTACCATACGGAACCCATCATCGGTTTCGCATGGGGGACCAAAGGTCAACTCTACGCGAGTACAGATACTGGTCTTTTACAAACACCGATTTTCAAAGAATTTCTCGAAAAAACGCCCCTCAAGGTCTATGACTTCAAGCGGGCTAAAGTCTTGCTCAGCCACTTGGGAATTACCCTGCAAAAGCCGGCTTTTGACAGTCGATTGGCCAAGTATCTCTTGTCGACCGTAGAGGACAATGAAATTTCAACCATTGCGAGTCTCTATAGTCAGATTGCGCTACCGCTGGACGAAGTCGTTTATGGCAAGGGAGCCAAAAAAGCTATCCCAGAAAAGGCGGTCCTATTAGAGCATTTGGCACGAAAAGTCGCTGTTCTACTGGATACCGAAGAGCCCATGGTGGAGCAGTTGCAAGCCCATGACCAATTAGATTTGCTCTATGATATGGAGCAACCACTAGCAGCTGTTTTGGCTAAGATGGAAATCGCGGGGATCAAGGTAGAGCGCCAGACCCTAGAAGACATGCAGGTGGAAAACGAAGTGGTCTTGGAACGCTTGACTCAAGAAATCTACGAGTTAGCAGGAGAAGAGTTCAACATCAATTCTCCAAAACAATTGGGCGTCATCCTCTTTGAAAAATTGGAACTCCCTCTTGAATATACTAAGAAGACCAAAACCGGCTATTCAACAGCCGTTGATGTCTTGGAACGCCTAGCCCCAATCGCCCCAATCGTGTCTAAGATTCTTGAATACCGCCAAATTGCTAAGATCCAGTCAACCTATGTCATCGGTCTGCAAGATTGGATTTTGGAAGATGGGAAGATCCATACCCGCTATGTGCAGGATTTGACGCAGACAGGCCGTTTGTCCAGCGTGGATCCCAACCTGCAAAACATTCCTGTCCGTTTGGAACAAGGCCGTCTCATTCGTAAGGCCTTTGTCCCAGAAGAGGAAAACAGTGTCTTACTCAGTTCGGACTATTCACAGATTGAATTGCGCGTCTTGGCCCATATTTCGGGAGATGAGCATTTGATTGATGCTTTTCAGCATGGGGCAGATATCCATACATCGACTGCTATGCGCGTCTTCAACATTGAAAAACCAGAAGATGTGACGCCGAATGACCGTCGCAATGCAAAAGCGGTAAACTTCGGTGTGGTTTATGGAATTTCCGACTTTGGCCTTTCTAACAACTTAGGGATCAGTCGAAAAGAAGCCAAGGCCTACATTGAGACTTACTTCGAACGCTACCCTGGCATCAAGGACTATATGGAGAGAGTGGTGCGGGAAGCGCGTGATAAAGGCTATGTAGAAACCCTCTTCAAGCGTCGTCGGGAGATTCCAGATATCAATTCTCGCAACTTCAATGTTCGAGGCTTTGCGGAGCGGACGGCTATCAACTCACCCATCCAAGGATCTGCAGCAGATATCTTGAAAATTGCCATGATCCACTTGGACCAAGCGCTAGAAGCAGGAGCATATAAGACCAAGATGCTCCTTCAGGTCCACGATGAAATTGTTCTGCAAGTACCAAGAGAGGAACTGGTAGCAATCAAAGAACTCGTCAAAGAGACAATGGAATCCGCTATTGAACTTGCGGTACCACTGGAAGCCGATGAAAACGAAGGCAAAACATGGTATGAAGCCAAATAAGATTGAGTTTGTCCAAAAAAGAAAGCGGTAGGAGACTTTTCAGTTTCCTACCGCTTTTAATGACTAACACTTGCAATGCCCTTCGTATTGTTATACTATTTAAAGAAAGGAAACGCATACAAAAGGAGATTCATATGGCTTATTCATTTCGCAATCCTAGTGATGGCATTATCAAACATTACCTAGAAACCAGTAAAATCATTGCTGTAGTTGGATTATCTGACCGTGAAGAGACGACTAGCCATCGTGTCAGCAAGGAGATGCAAGATCGGGGCTATCGGATTATTCCCGTCAACCCCCGCGCAGCCGGTGGCCAGATCCTTGGAGAAAGGGTGTACGCTAGCTTGCAGGAAATTCCTTTCCCAGTAGATATCGTCGATGTATACCGTCGCAGTGAGTTTTTACCAGATGTGGCACGTGATTTTATTGAGACGGATGCGAAAATTTTCTGGGCACAATTGGAACTGGAAAATCAAGAAGCAGAAGAAATCCTTCGTGGAGCTGGACGAGAAGATATCGTCATGAACCGCTGTATCAAACGCGAGCATACTCGCTTGGTCTTAGGAGAAGGATAGCGCCTTTGATTTATCTCAGAACCTCGCGTCTTTCATCCAGTGATTAAATTGATACGAGAGATGAAATAAATACAGACGGATTTCCCTAACAGAGATAAAAGAACCCACCTAGTGCTTTGGAGAATGGTTCCAATCGAAGGTGGGTTTTCTTGTTTTCTTTGTTAATCAAGTGGATTAGACTTTGGTAGATCCGGCGCCTTTTGCTGGAAGCGACTGTCCGCCTGCATCCGTTTTTGAAGGAGAGTATGGTAGAAGATGATTTGGCAACTGGTTGCATAAGGTTTGACATAAAAATTCGCCATTCCTAAAGTGAAAAAAGATAGAATTTGCCAACCAAGCAGGCTCAAATCAAGAACAAGGCGGTGGCTCTTAAAGCCTTTCATCTCTTCCTTACTTTGGCGGAGGATAGACATAGGCCCATCATAGGTTCCCGTCATCAGTCGACTATATAGGATCAACTCAACTAAACTATACTGGTAATAAAAAGGGAGGAAGAGCAGGAGCCCAACCAGAGCCATTAAGAGGCCAGTCGTCATCGTTGGAGCTAACTTAAGCATTGCTTGAACTTCTGGAGTATCCGCTCTAAGAGTAGACGTAGTGGAGAAGGATTCATTGATAGCGAGAACGTGATAGCTGACCACCGTTAAGAGGAGTTGACTCACATAGAGGAGGCTCCCCCACAAAGATAGGATAACTTGCTTAATGAATAGGGTCAAAAACGCAGGTGTAAAATACTGGCTCTGAAAGATGGTGAAGATACCAAAGTTCTTTTCACCCTTGCTAGAGGCAGAAATCAAAAAGCGAAAAGTTGCCCCTAAATAGAGAAAAGAAAGGATAAATCCAATAATCGCAGGGAAAATCTGCCGACTTAGAAGAAAGAGCATCCCTTCTCTAAGTTCCATGTGAGCAAGTGTTTCAGTGATGTCTGTCCCTGTCAACATGTAACTTGCAAGGATTGTTAGGAAAGTTGGCAAAGCAAAGTAGGAGAAGACTTTGGGATGTTGCAATTGCAGCTGACGAGCTTGAGCACGAACCAATTTGATATTCATAATGTCCTCTTTCATGGTAGTAGTACCCTTTATTATAACACAAGTCCGTGACAGAGCTGGTAAAATTTGGTACAATCGTACAGGTGCTCACAGGAGATCCTGTGACAGGAATAAGAAGGCTGGGACTGTTTTTCCCAGTACGGAGGTAACCATGACAGATTCGCCGATTCAATATCGATTAATCAAAAAAGAAAAGCATACAGGAGCTCGTCTGGGAGAAATTATCACCCCCCACGGGACCTTCCCAACCCCAATGTTTATGCCTGTAGGGACTCAGGCAACCGTTAAGACCCAATCGCCAGAAGAACTCAAGGAAATGGGGTCCGGAATTATTTTGGCCAACACCTACCATCTCTGGCTTCGTCCGGGGGATGATCTAGTCGCAAAAGCAGGAGGACTGCACCAGTTCATGAACTGGGACCAGCCCATTTTGACAGATAGTGGAGGCTTCCAGGTCTATTCACTAGCGGATACCCGCAATATCACCGAAGAAGGGGTAACCTTTAAAAATCACCTCAACGGCTCGAAGATGTTCCTCTCCCCAGAAAAGGCCATCTCGATCCAAAATAATCTAGGGAGCGACATCATGATGTCCTTTGACGAATGTCCTCAGTTCTATCAGCCCTATGATTATGTGAAGAAATCGATCGAACGGACCAGTCGTTGGGCAGAACGTGGCCTGAAGGCTCACCGTCGCCCTCATGATCAAGGTCTTTTCGGGATTGTCCAAGGGGCTGGATTTGAAGACTTGCGCCGTCAGTCTGCTCGGGATCTCGTCAGCATGGACTTTCCAGGCTATTCCATCGGTGGCTTAGCTGTTGGGGAAAGCCATGAAGAGATGAATGCCGTACTGGATTTCACAACTCCGCTCTTACCGGAGAACAAGCCACGCTATCTCATGGGAGTAGGAGCTCCAGACAGTCTGATCGATGGCGTTATTCGTGGAGTGGACATGTTTGACTGTGTCTTGCCGACGCGGATTGCGCGAAACGGCACCTGTATGACTAGTCAAGGACGTCTGGTGGTGAAAAATGCGCAATTTGCAGAAGACTTTACACCGCTAGACCACGAGTGTGATTGCTACACTTGTAAAAACTATACCCGAGCTTATCTTCGCCACCTCCTCAAGGCAGATGAAACCTTCGGTATTCGCTTGACCAGCTACCACAACTTGTATTTCTTGATCAACCTCATGAAGCAGGTCCGTCAAGCTATCATGGATGACAATCTCTTAGAATTCCGTGAGCATTTCGTCGAAAAATATGGCTATAACAAATCAGGGCGGAATTTCTAGGAAGAACTAAATAGAAAGAAAAAAGACTACAGCCATCCGAGAATAATAGGAATGACTGCGAGGCGTAGCGGTTGATTGGTATCTTTGGAGCATATTAAGTTCCAAAGATAACCTAATCAACTGTGCGGGGGCGGGACGACGAACAAATTAGATATAAATTTGTTCTGTCTCGCTCCCTTTTTTCTATATAATAGCAACTTTTTTGGCACTCTATTTCTTTCGAAAACACTTTCATCGAAAAAACGAAAAAAATCTGCTCAAATTCCTTGCATTGGGGCTTTCATTGTGTTAAACTACTATGGTGCTGTGAAAAACAGCTATTAGCTTTGATGCAAGAGGTTGCGACACGCTCGGTTGCATTGCCACGCAACGCGCGTCGGTTTTCTTGTGGAGCTAGCCTATTATCTTAAATAGACGAAAAGGAGAAAAAGATGGCAAACAAAAAAATCCGCATCCGTTTGAAAGCGTACGAACACCGTACACTTGACACAGCGGCTGCAAAAATCGTAGAATCAGCTACTCGTACAGGTGCACAAGTTGCGGGTCCAATCCCACTTCCAACTGAGCGTAGCCTCTACACAATCATTCGTGCGACTCACAAATACAAAGACTCTCGCGAACAATTTGAAATGCGTACACACAAACGTTTGATCGATATCGTTAACCCAACTCAAAAAACAGTTGACGCTTTGATGAAATTGGATCTTCCAAGTGGTGTAAACGTAGAAATCAAACTTTAATTTAAAGCTTGATAACTTGAGCATAAAAAACGCTCGTTAAAAACTTTTTGAATAAAAAACTATAGAAAAGGAACTATTTTCTCATGACAAAAGGAATCTTAGGGAAAAAAGTGGGAATGACTCAAATCTTCACTGAAGCTGGCGAATTGATCCCTGTAACGGTTATCGAAGCAACTCCAAACGTTGTTCTTCAAGTTAAAACTGTTGAAACAGATGGTTACAACGCTATCCAAGTTGGTTTCGATGACAAACGCGAAGTATTGAGCAACAAACCTGCTAAAGGACATGTAGCAAAAGCTAACACGGCTCCTAAGCGCTTCATTCGTGAATTCAAAAACGTTGAAGGCTTGGAAGTTGGTGCTGAAATCACAGTTGATACTTTCGAAGCTGGAGACATTGTTGATGTAACTGGTACTTCTAAAGGTAAAGGTTTCCAAGGTGTTATCAAACGCCACGGACAATCACGTGGACCTATGGCTCACGGTTCTCGTTACCACCGTCGTCCAGGTTCTATGGGACCTGTTGCACCTAACCGCGTATTTAAAGGTAAAAACCTTGCAGGACGCATGGGTGGCGATCGTGTAACAATTCAAAACCTTGAAGTTGTACAAGTTGTTCCAGAAAAGAACGTTATCCTTATCAAAGGTAACGTACCAGGTGCTAAGAAATCTCTTATCACTATCAAGTCAGCAGTTAAAGCTGGTAAATAATAAGGAAAGGGGAATACAGTCAAAATGGCAAATGTAACATTATTCGACCAAACTGGTAAACAAGCGGGCGAAGTTGTTCTTAACGATGCGATCTTTGGTATCGAACCAAACCAAGCAGTTGTATTTGATGTGATCATCAGCCAACGTGCTAGCCTTCGTCAAGGAACTCACGCAGTTAAAAACCGCTCAGCCGTTTCAGGTGGCGGACGCAAACCATGGCGTCAAAAAGGAACTGGACGTGCTCGTCAAGGTTCTATCCGCTCTCCACAATGGCGTGGTGGTGGAATCGTCTTCGGACCAACTCCACGTAGCTATGCGTACAAACTTCCTCAAAAAGTTCGTCGCCTTGCGCTTAAATCTGTTTACTCAGAAAAAGTTGCTGAAAACAAATTTGTAGCCGTTGATTCTCTTGAATTTACAGCTCCAAAAACTGCTGAATTTGCAAAAGTTCTTGCAGCTTTGAGCATCGATTCTAAAGTCCTTGTTATTCTTGAAGAAGGAAACGAATTCGCAGCTCTTTCAGCTCGTAACCTTCCAAACGTGAAAGTTGCGACTGCTACAACTGCAAGTGTTCTTGACATCGCAAATAGTGACAAACTTCTTGTTACTCAAGCAGCTATCTCTAAAATCGAGGAGGTTCTTGCATAATGAATTTGTATGATGTTATCAAAAAACCTGTTATCACTGAAAAGTCAATGGCTCAACTTGAAGCAGGCAAATATGTATTCGAAGTTGACACTCGCGCTCACAAACTTTTGATCAAACAAGCTGTTGAAGCTGCCTTTGAAGGTGTAAAAGTTGCGAATGTGAACACTGTAAACGTAAAACCAAAAGCTAAACGTGTTGGACGTTACACTGGTTTTACTTCAAAAACTAAAAAAGCTATCATCACGCTTACAGCTGATTCAAAAGCAATCGAGTTGTTCGCTACTGAAGCTGAATAATCTAAGGAGGAAATATCGTGGGAATTCGTGTTTATAAACCAACAACAAACGGTCGCCGTAATATGACTTCTTTGGATTTCGCTGAAATCACAACAAGCACACCAGAGAAATCTTTGCTCGTTTCATTGAAGAGCAAAGCAGGTCGTAACAACAACGGACGTATCACAGTTCGTCACCAAGGTGGTGGACACAAACGTCATTACCGTTTGATTGACTTCAAACGTAACAAAGATAACGTTGAAGCAGTTGTAAAAACAATTGAGTACGATCCAAACCGTTCTGCAAACATCGCTTTGGTACACTACACTGACGGTGTGAAAGCATACATCATCGCTCCAAAAGGTCTTGAAGTTGGTCAACGTATCGTTTCAGGTCCAGAAGCAGATATCAAAGTCGGAAACGCTCTTCCGCTTGCTAACATCCCAGTTGGTACTTTGATCCACAACATCGAATTGAAACCAGGTCGTGGTGGAGAATTGGTACGTGCTGCTGGAGCTTCTGCTCAAGTATTGGGTGCTGAAGGTAAATATGTTCTTGTTCGTCTTCAATCAGGCGAAGTTCGTATGATCCTTGGTACTTGCCGTGCTACAGTTGGTGTTGTCGGAAACGAACAACATGGACTTGTAAACCTTGGTAAAGCTGGTCGTAGCCGTTGGAAAGGTATCCGTCCAACAGTTCGTGGTTCTGTAATGAACCCGAATGATCACCCACACGGTGGTGGTGAAGGTAAAGCACCAGTTGGTCGTAAAGCGCCATCTACTCCATGGGGCAAACCTGCTCTTGGTCTTAAAACTCGTAACAAGAAAGCGAAATCTGACAAACTTATCGTTCGTCGTCGCAACGAGAAATAATTTAGAACTAGTCGCTTAAGCGCTAGATGATCCGCCAGCTCGGTAGCGCTCCTTGTGAGCGCAAGCCGCTGTGGTACTATATTTAAAGGAGAAAATATTAAAATGGGACGCAGTCTTAAAAAAGGACCTTTCGTCGATGAGCATTTGATGAAAAAAGTTGAAGCTCAAGCTAATGACGAAAAGAAAAAAGTTATCAAAACTTGGTCACGTCGTTCAACGATCTTCCCAAGTTTCATTGGTTACACTATCGCAGTTTATGATGGACGTAAACACGTACCTGTTTACATCCAAGAAGACATGGTAGGTCACAAGCTTGGTGAATTTGCACCAACTCGTACTTACAAAGGTCACGCTGCAGATGACAAGAAGACACGTAGAAAATAAGGAGAACATAAATGGCAGAAATTACTTCAGCTAAAGCAATGGCTCGTACAGTGCGTGTTTCACCTCGTAAATCACGTCTTGTTCTTGACAACATCCGTGGTAAAAGCGTAGCCGATGCAGTAGCAATCTTGAAATTCACTCCAAACAAAGCAGCTGAAATCATCTTGAAAGTGTTGAACTCAGCAGTAGCAAACGCTGAAAACAACTTTGGTTTGGAAAAAGCAAACTTGGTAGTATCTGAAGCATTCGCAAACGAAGGACCAACGATGAAACGTTTCCGTCCACGTGCGAAAGGTTCAGCTTCACCAATCAACAAACGCACAAGCCACATCACAGTGGTTGTGACAGAAAAATAAGGAGGTAACATCGTGGGTCAAAAAGTACATCCAATTGGAATGCGTGTCGGCATCATCCGTGATTGGGATGCCAAATGGTATGCTGAAAAAGAATACGCGGATTACCTTCATGAAGATCTTGCAATCCGTAAATTCATTCAAAAAGAATTGGCTGACGCAGCGGTTTCTACTATCGAAATCGAACGCGCAGTAAACAAAGTTAACGTTTCTCTTCACACTGCTAAACCAGGTATGGTTATCGGTAAAGGTGGAGCAAACGTTGATGCACTTCGTGCAGCTCTTAACAAATTGACTGGCAAACAAGTCCACATCAACATCATTGAGATTAAACGTCCTGACTTGGATGCTCACCTTGTTGGTGAAGGAATTGCTCGTCAATTGGAACAACGTGTTGCTTTCCGTCGTGCACAAAAACAAGCGATCCAACGTGCTATGCGTGCTGGAGCTAAAGGAATCAAAACTCAAGTATCAGGTCGTTTGAACGGTGCAGATATCGCCCGTGCAGAAGGATACTCTGAAGGAACTGTTCCACTTCACACACTTCGCGCTGATATCGATTACGCTTGGGAAGAAGCAGACACTACTTACGGTAAACTTGGTGTTAAAGTATGGATCTACCGTGGTGAAGTTCTTCCAGCTCGTAAAGACGCTAAAGGAGGTAAATAACCAATGTTAGTACCTAAACGTGTAAAACACCGTCGCGAATTCCGTGGTAAAATGCGCGGTGAAGCAAAAGGTGGAAAAGAAGTAGCATTCGGTGAATACGGTCTTCAAGCTACAACTAGCCACTGGATCACTAACCGCCAAATCGAGGCAGCTCGTATTGCCATGACTCGTTACATGAAGCGTGGTGGTAAGGTTTGGATCAAGATCTTCCCACACAAATCATACACCGCTAAAGCTATCGGGGTACGTATGGGATCTGGTAAAGGGGCACCTGAAGGTTGGGTAGCACCAGTTAAACGTGGTAAAGTAATGTTTGAAGTTGCTGGTGTATCTGAAGAGATCGCTCGTGAAGCGCTTCGTCTTGCAAGCCACAAATTACCAGTTAAATGTAAATTCGTAAAACGTGAAGCAAAATAAGGAGAGGTCATGAAACTTACAGAAGTAAAAGAATTTGTTAAAGAACTTCGTGGTCTTTCTCAAGAAGAACTCGCGAAGCGTGAAAATGAATTGAAAAAAGAATTGTTTGAACTTCGTTTCCAAGCTGCTGCAGGTCAATTGGAGCAAACTGGACGTTTGAAAGAAGTGAAAAAACAAATCGCTCGTATCAAAACTGTTCAGTCAGAAGCTAAATAATAGACTAGGGAAGGAGAATTTCAATGGAACGCAATAATCGTAAAGTTCTTGTTGGACGCGTTGTGTCTGACAAAATGGACAAAACAATCACAGTTGTAGTTGAAACTAAACGTAACCACCCAGTCTATGGTAAACGTATCAACTATTCTAAAAAATACAAAGCACATGATGAAAACAACGTTGCCAAAGAAGGCGATATCGTTCGTATCATGGAAACTCGTCCGCTTTCAGCTACAAAACGCTTCCGTCTTGTAGAAGTTGTTGAAGAAGCGGTTATCATCTAATCAAACCTGAAAGGAGAAAACTTAAATGATTCAAACAGAAACTCGTTTGAAAGTCGCTGACAACAGTGGTGCACGCGAAATCTTGACAATCAAAGTTCTTGGTGGTTCAGGACGTAAATTCGCAGGTATCGGTGATGTCATCGTAGCATCTGTAAAACAAGCTACTCCTGGTGGTGCGGTTAAAAAAGGTGACGTTGTAAAAGCTGTTATCGTTCGTACTAAATCAGGTGCTCGTCGTAAAGATGGTTCATACATCAAATTCGACGAAAATGCTGCAGTGATCATCCGTGAAGACAAAACTCCTCGCGGAACTCGTATCTTTGGCCCAGTCGCTCGTGAATTGCGTGACGGTGGTTTCATGAAGATCGTATCACTTGCTCCAGAAGTACTTTAATTTAAAAAATCACAAACACAGTCCCCTGGCTCATTGGCCAGGGTGCCCATAGGGCGTAAGAATAAAAGGAGAATAAAATGTTTGTAAAAACTGGCGACAAAGTTCGTGTAATTGCTGGTAAAGACAAAGGTGTTGAAGCTAAAGTCGTTGCTGCTCTTCCAAAAGTAAATAAAGTTGTTGTTGAAGGTGTAAACCTTGTTAAAAAACACCAACGTCCAAATAACGAAAACCCTCAAGGTGCTATCATCGAAAAAGAAGCTCCAATCCATGTATCAAACGTTCAAGTCTTGGACAAGAACGGTGTTGCTGGACGTGTTGGCTACAAATTCGTAGATGGCAAAAAAGTTCGTTATAACAAAAAATCAGGCGAAGTGCTTGACTAATCACGAAGGAAAGGAGAAGTATAATGGCTAATCGTTTAAAAGAAAAATACCTTAATGAAGTAGTTCCAGCTTTGACTGAACAATTTAACTACTCATCAGTTATGGCAGTGCCAAAAGTTGATAAGATCGTTTTGAACATGGGTGTTGGAGATGCTGTTTCTAACGCTAAAAACCTTGAGAAAGCTGCTGAAGAATTGGCATTGATCTCAGGTCAAAAACCACTTATCACAAAAGCTAAAAAATCAATCGCCGGCTTCCGTCTTCGTGAAGGTGTAGCGATCGGTGCGAAAGTAACACTTCGTGGCGAACGTATGTACGAATTCTTGGACAAATTGGTTTCAGTTTCACTTCCACGTGTTCGTGACTTCCATGGTGTCCCAACAAAATCATTTGACGGACGCGGAAACTACACACTTGGTGTGAAAGAACAATTGATCTTCCCAGAAATCAACTTTGATGATGTTGATAAAACTCGTGGTTTGGATATCGTAATCGTAACTACTGCGAACACAGACGAAGAATCACGTGCATTGCTTACTGGCCTTGGTATGCCGTTTGCAAAATAATATAGGAGGTAAAACTAATGGCTAAAAAATCTATGATTGCTAAGAACAAACGCCCAGCGAAGTTCTCTACTCAAGCATACACTCGCTGTGAACGTTGTGGACGTCCACACTCAGTTTACCGCAAGTTTAAACTTTGCCGTGTTTGCTTCCGTGAATTGGCATACAAAGGACAAATCCCTGGTGTCACTAAAGCATCTTGGTAATAGCATGATACAAAGAGCGTGACAACCTCAGCAAAAATAGGAGATTTGATGCAGGAGCGATGCTCCAAGACAAATCTATCTTTTTTGCCCAGGTTGTAGCTCGTGTTCAAATGAGAAATCCTCATTTGTATGTATCAAAACTTTCTGAGCCTAGCTCAATCATTAACTAGCAAGTGAAACATTCAAACTACTAGTAAGAGGAGAAATATAAAATGGTTATGACTGACCCAATCGCAGACTTCCTAACTCGTATTCGTAACGCTAACCAAGCAAAACACGAAGTACTTGAAGTACCTGCATCAAACATCAAAAAAGGGATTGCTGAAATCCTTAAACGCGAAGGTTTTGTAAAAAACGTTGAAGTAATCGAAGATGACAAACAAGGAATCATCCGCGTGTTCTTGAAATACGGAGCAAACGGTGAAAAAGTTATCACAAACTTGAAACGTGTTTCTAAACCAGGTTTGCGTGTTTACAAAAAACGTGAAGATCTTCCAAAAGTTCTTAACGGACTTGGAATTGCTATCCTTTCAACTTCTGAAGGTTTGCTTACTGATAAAGAAGCACGCCAAAAGAACGTTGGTGGAGAAGTTATCGCTTACGTTTGGTAATTGATGATGTGAGAGCGTTAAAAGAATGCAGTGAAAATAGGAAGTTTGTAACAGGAGCGATGCTCCAAGACAAACTTATCTTTTTCACCAAATTCTTAGCTCGAACTCAAATCAAGATACACAGTTCTTAGAGCGTGTTCAGTTCAGCTCTTGAACTAAACAAGTATCTTAAACCCCGTGAAAACTGGCCTTCAAAGGCCTGACAATTTAACAGGAGAATAAAAACATGTCACGTATTGGTAATAAAGTTATCGTGTTGCCTGCTGGTGTTGAACTCACTAACAATGACAACGTTGTAACTGTAAAAGGACCTAAAGGAGAACTTACTCGTGAGTTCTCAAAAGATATTGAAATCCGTGTGGAAGGTACTGAAGTAACTCTTCAC
>NZ_JBYQGU010000018.1:0-35804 GCF_058200455.1 Streptococcus sp. SCPM-O-B-15294 (M123)
TTTTTGGTATAAACAAGTCAACCTTACAGCCACAAGGGATTGAATAGGTTGAATACGAAATTGACTACGACATAAAATTTGCGAATTTTTCAACCACATTATAGCGTTGATTGTCGTTTATGTGTGTGTATAGATCAAGTGTCGTTTGAATGTTATTATGGCCTAGTCGGTCTGATATTTCTTTGGGTTGGATACCAGATTCAAATAATAAGCTAGCGTGTGTGTGCCGTAGGCCGTGAGGGGTGATAGGCTTTAGATTGTACTTTTTAATAAATTTTCTAAGTTTTTTCGAAAATTCATTAGGCACGAACATAGTACAGTACGAATTTGTGAAGATTAAGTTTTCACCTTGCAAAAATGATACGCCATTTTTAAAGTATTGCTTTTTTTGTTCCAGCTTCCAACTCTTTAAAACGCTGATAGTATAATCGTCAATAGGTATAATACGCTTGCTTGCTTTTGTCTTTGGGGTTTGTAAAACTTGTTTTCCGTCAACGTATGCGGTGGTACGGCTTATTGATAAAGTCTTTTCTTCAAAGTCTATATCAGACCATTTAAGGGCTAGTGCTTCACCACGCCTTAACCCCGTATAAGCTATTGTGTGCAGAAGGGTATAAAATAACGCACTCTCTTTTTTCGCTAACTTTAAAAAATTATTTAACTCTTCTTTTGTGTAGCAGTTATCTTTTTTTTCTACTTCTTTCGCCTTGGGTTTGATTATTTTATCAATCGGGTTGCTTTTGATAATATCTAACATTACCGCATACTTTAAAATACGATTGATAATCGAAGCATAATTGGCATACATGGAATATTTTTGGCTTAATTTAATAAACAACGATTGACAAAATATGACAGTTATTTTGTCTACGTTCATGCCTTCAAAATATTCAGCTATCATGTAATCGAGTTTTTGTTTTGTGTTGAAAGCAGTAGAAGCCTTGACGGTAGTTTTATAATTTTCAAACCATAGATAAGCAATTTCTTTGAAGGACTTTTCAGATCGGTTAGAAGAAAGCCCGTTTTCCTCCACATTTAGCAATAAGTTTCTTTCAGCTTGTTTGGCTTCCTTGATAGTTTTAAATCCCCGGCGCGTGGTCCTTCTCTCTTTTCCGGTTAAAGGATCCACGCCTAAATAAGTTTGGAATAAGTAACGGGTTTCCCCATTTTTCATAGTGTATTTTTTAATCATGTCTTTCCTTTCTTTTCGATAGCTTGCCCGCATAGTTGAAGAAGTGAAAGAAAAGTGTTAAAATACAAGTGTAATTTTTTCATGTCCTTCCTTTCTAGCTTGCCAAAGCTGGAAAGGTTTTTTTATTTGTATAAAAGTTCAATTAGTTCTAGTCCTGAATCTGAAAAGATTCCTGAATCAATCAACTTTTGTTTACTAATTTTCAAATATTCCGGATCATCTGACCTTTTAGAAATTTCTAATTTTTCGGAGTAATAACGTTTAATGAAGTTACTTTCTTCACCTTCTAAGCCTTTATACATTCCTTCAACGGATTCAGCAAGCGCCCTAACTTCCTTATTTTCCAGGAAAGCTTCGCACAAAGGCGCTAGTTTAGAAAGATTGTCTAAAGTATTTTTTAATGAATCTGAATAGGTTTCAAGATCTGAAGTAGTCATTAATGGAATAGAATACTTTTCTATTTGTTTCATTGCTTCACTTGCCTCTGCAAGTTGATCCGTTTTTATTTTTTCTTTATCAGCTATTTTTATATTCCCGTTTGAATCAGCTTTCAAAAATAGAGCTACTAAAGCACAATATAGACCAACAAAGAAAGGTACAGTAGTCCAAAAGAAACACAGGGACAAAAGGCCTTTTTTCTTTTGGCCTGAATAGAAGTATTGCGCCCCGAAAATTCCTAAGAATACAGCTAAAAGAATGTACATTAATTTATTACAAATATATTCTTTGGTTTCAATTTTATAAAAGCTATACCTTACTAATTCAGGTTCCGGCGCCGTTCGCTTGGTATTATTACGGCTTCCGTTCTTCAACGGCTTTAAAGGGTCAATTGTTACTTTATGGTAAACTTTATTATAAATAGCTTTTTCAGGATTTTTAATATATCCCATTCCTTTTTTTCCATATAAGGGATTTACTGATTTTTTTAAGGTTCTATTTATTCTTCCGGTTGTCCTAGCTTTAAAACTTTTTTTAAGGCTGGGCGTTCTAACTCCAATTTTCACTTTTTAAACTCCTTTTTTTTCTAAATTAAGGCTTTATATTCTTCCTTGATCATTATTTCATCCGCGACCGTGGTCAAGTGGTAATACTCCATAAACTTCATATAATTAAAATCCGCCTTATTTTCTATTTGAGAAAGGGCGTCTTTTAATAAGTGATGGATCATATTTCTATTCGCTTCATTCTCACAGCGTACCCTAGCATTAGTGTATTCCGCTGGTGTATGGTCAAGGTGGCCCAATTCATGAAGTAACACTTTCATTCTTTCCTTTTTATCAAGCTTATCGGAAATGAAAGCCGTTCGGGTTTTAGGATCATAAAAACCAACTTCATCAGGCAATAAATTACCATCAAATGTGTGTACAGTAATATCATAACCCTTTAAAATTTCTTTTTCAGTCAAGGCGTTCTACCTATTCTTCAGTCCCCTTTAGATACGCTTCTATAATGGATTGAATTACTTTCTTCTTTTCTTCGGTTAATTCGCGCCCACCGAACATCATGACATTGCTAGCCATGTCTTCGACATTAAAGGCGGTTTGATCTGATTGATTATTAGAAGCAATAGTAGGGTTTTCCGACTTCCCTAGTAAATAATCAACAGACACTTCTAAATAGTCCGCAATTTCTTGCAGGCGTTTGGTGCTGACATTTTGACGCTTTAAAGAATAGAGGGTGTTTCTGCTATAACCTAGCTTTTCTTCTAGCTGATTTAAAGAAAGACCCCGCTTTTTCGATAATTCTTTAATTTTTTCAAACGTGTAAAGCATTGATTTATCAACCTTTCTGAAGGATTGACAAAAATATTTCAAATTATTTGTATAAAAGTGTTGACATTTTTAAACAAATGATTTAAAATGATTCTTGTAAGTGAAAAACAACTAAAAAAACAACTAAAAAGATAAACAAATAAACTAAGTTTTGGCGAACCGGTTTTATTAAATTATCAATGTTTTCTTATGTATTCATTTTAAATTATCCATTTAAAAATGTCAACAATAATTTGAAAATATATTTAATTTTTTAGTTGCTTTTCTGTTTACAATAAAGAAGAAAGGAAAAGGATATATGCCAGATATTGACGTAGGACGCAAAAAAGTAGTTGCATTTCTGGAAGCAAACAATATCAAAAAAAGCGATTTGGCTTCAGTATATGGGCGGGACCGCCAGGAAGTAACAAACATTTTGAGCGGTTCAACCCGTGGGCCAAAAGCAAATAAGTTTATTTTGCAAGTCATAGCCGATTACAATATCGACTAAACAAAAAAAAGAAGCACCCAAAAGATTGAGCGCTTCAGAAATTTTAACTACCTACATTATAACACAACTAAGCTTGCCCGCATAGTTGAGGGGGTGAAGATGGAAAACATAAGTTTACCGCCTTTGTTGAATGACGAAATAGCAAAGATGGCTATTAAAGAACTTCTTCAATTCGCAAAAGAAGAAGTTAGAAAAGAATTGGAAGCGGAACGGCTACCAATCAACCAAAAAGACCTTTGTAAAAGGTTTGGCTTTGACCACGGGTACATTAAGAGATTGAGGCGCCGGGGCTTGAAGTACAGAAAACAAGGACGGGAAAAAATGTACGACCTAAAAGACGTATATGAAATTTTAGAACAAGAAAAGGAAATTGAAAAATGTTAGAACCAAGTTTAACCAGTCAAGTGGCCGGGGTGCTACTAGTTGCCGGATTTTCTTTCACAGCCGGTTTTATCACAGCCGTGAGAGATTATCGAAAAGCAGAACGCAAGAAAAAACAAGAAAACAAAGTAGCTGAATTACAAGCCCTTTGGGAAGATGAAATTAAGGCGCACGATCAGAGAGTTATTGAAGAATACAATAGCCAAATGGCGCTATTAAGAAAAGCTTCAATTTCTGATAATGATTGGGGAATGGCTGAAGTTCTTTAAAAGAAAGGAAGTAAAAATGGCTACTTTATACGAATTAACAGGCCAGTATTTGGACATTTACAATTTGGAAATTGATGATGAAACCAAATTGGACACTATTGAAGCGCTGGGATTGGATGAAGAAATTGAAGTTAAGGCGGAAAATTACGCTAAACTGATCCGCAACCTTGAAGCTGATAAAAAGGTTTACAAGGAAGAGGAAGAGCGTTTCAAAAAGAAAAAAGAAAGCACTGATAAGAAAATTGAGCGCTTAAAACGTGACCTTCAGGCTTCAATGGAAATTACCGGGAAAACAAAAATCAAAGGTGAATTATTCACCCTTACAGTTCAGAACTCAAAAGCTAGTGTCATTGTGGATGAAGCGAACCTACCTAAAAAATATTGGGTGAAAAAGGTAACTGAAAGCCCAAATAAAAAGGCACTTTATGAAGTTTTGAGCGAAGGTAAAAAAGTGAAGGGCGCTACGCTTCAGGAAAACCGTAGCTTACGGATCAAATAGATGAAAATTTTAACTATTGATCCATCATCAAATAAGGCCAAAGATAGCACTTCTGGGATTGCTTATCTCAATAATGCCCGTTTAATTAACCATTGGGTAGTACCTAAAGGACTACCGGCTATTAAACAGTGGTTTGATGAAGTAGGTTATGAACTAAAACCGGACGTGGTGATAATTGAAAAATTCGAGGCGCGTGATAATGACTTATCTAAGGATAATTCAGTTTTAGAAACTATCGCTTACTTTCAGTTATTTTTTCCGGAAGCAATTTTACAACGAAATGCCGGGTATCAATCGGACATACCAAATGAACTATTAAAAGCCCTGAACCTTTGGAAGTTTGACAAAAGCCATCACCAAGATGTAAGGGCGTCGGTCCGGCTGGGCTTATTCTGGGCCGTGAGAAATGACATTGAAGAAGTTGTTTCAGATATCGGGAAGGTGGTGAGTGAATATCACGAACAGTAACGAGAAATGGACAGACATAGTTGGATACGAGGGTTATTATAAAATTTCTAATTTAGGAAATGTTAAAAGTTGCGAACGAATAATCGAACATGGTTTAGGAAATGCTGATAGAACTATAAAACCAAGAATTATAAAACCTTACAATGATAATCATGGATATTACGTAGTGTCTCTAAGTAAAAATGGTAAAGTCAAAAAACATAAAGTCCATAGACTAGTTGCCGAAGCATTTATATCTAATCCAGAAAATAAACCTACGGTAAACCATCGCAATGAAGTTAGAAATGATAACCGTGCTGAAAATTTGGAATGGGCTACCTTTAAAGAAAATAATAATTATGGTAGCCACAATGAAAGGGTTTCAAAAACATTAAGTAGATCTATCGAACAATTGGATAAAAATGATAACAAAATATCAACTTTTGAAAGTATCAGAGAAGCAAGTCTAGCCACGGGGATTCATATCATGAATATTAAAAGTTGTTTATCTCACGAAAATAGAATTTTTGCCGGAGGGTACAAATGGAGGTATAAAATTTAATGAATATTATTTTAAAAAAATGGCAAAAGGAGGCGGTGTCCCGAAGTTCAAGATTAACCAACGGAATTTTTCTTGAAGCTTTGGGAGGCTAAGGTAGAGGTAAAACAATTTGCGCCCTTGAAATCTGTAAGCACAAGAAAGCTAAAAAGGTTCTAATCTTAAATAACCGCTTATCCATTCTTGAAGGCTGGAAAGACACGGTTCAAAAGTTCAACTATTCGGATAATTGCGATTTTGAAATTATCACGGATAGAACTTTACAGAACAGGGTTAAAAAGGGCCTTAAAATCGCTTGTGACGTCTTAATAATAGACGAATGGCAGAATATGAGCAGTGACAAATTAAGGGGCTTATATCGCAAAATAAAGCGTAAATACACTATAGGGCTATCCGCTACCCCAATCCGGAAAAAAGGTTTGAACTTTTACCCGCTTGAAAAAACAATCTTTGGGCGCGCTGATCCAAATAATAAATTTGATTGGCAGAAAACACATGGCCAAATGGTTTACGATCCGTTTTCTTACTCTAAAGAAAAATGGAAAGACTTTAAGAACTATGAAAGCTATGTTAATAATCTCCCTAACTTCTTCCGCTGGGAAGAAATTGAAAAGATTGAGCAAGCAACGGAAAACAACGGCTACAAGATCCGCTTCTATAAGAACACTTTAAAAGTCGGAAATCCGGAACTTTTAAAGACGTTTAGAAAGTTGAATTTAGTAACGGTTGACGGAAAGACGGCCATAGCAAAACAATCCTTTGGCCGGGCTACCTTTGAACGCTACTTACAACAAACCGGGGTAGAAGTTGACTTTCCAAAATTGAAACCAATAAACCAAGATACCCCGTTACTAACCACGCTTGACGGTTTAATAGATCGAAGCCCTGAAGATATGCTGATAGTAAGCAAGTCTAAACAGGTCGTTAATGTGATCCATGACCGACACCCGGAAATAGGAATATGGACCGGGGGCCGACAAGAAGGCCTAGAAAACAAGGTAGTAGTTGCTACTAGTCAAGTTCTAGGTGTCGGAGTGGATGGCTTACAACATAAGTATAAGACTATTGTAGTGCTAGATCCGGTAAGTGAAGAATCCGGGGAGTATGACGATTATAGGCAACTACTTTGGCGGGTGACAGGGAGCCGGCAACAAAATGATGTAAACATTATTGAATTTTATTTTAAGGAAGGGTAACAGATGAATATTGAAGCAATCGTATTCGGTACACTAATTTTTATGGTAGGTTTCCTTTTAGGGGAACGCTCAACAAAAGAAGAAAAGAAAGAAAAAGAGGAACAAAACAATGACTAAAGTAACAGCTAAATATTATGTATTCCGTGACAAAAAAGAAGGCGAATTTTTGGAAAGCTACAAAGATCGCGGGCGCCTAGCCTTTCGAAATGGCTACACTGACGAAATTCAAAACGCCTTAACTATGAGCGAAGAAGGTTATGAAAAACAAAAGAAAGAACTCAAAAACCTTGCGAAAGCCTTTGACGCTGAAATCATTGAAGTCAATGCAACCTATGAACTTACATACCCTAACGGGGATGAAGTCCGCGAAATTGAAAAAAATGAATCGGATGATCTTTTAAATTTTGGTGATTTTTTAAAAACAGTTTTAGGAAAAAAACTTTCCGAGGATGGTGAATAAAATGGCCTTTAAACTTCCAGAAAATAAACCACAGATCCCAAAGGACACCCCACGAAATTTCTTCTTTTATGGTGAAACCATGTCTGGGAAAAGCTACCTTGCGAATGAATTTCCGGCGCCTATCGTCCTAAATACAGATGGCAATGCTGAAGCGAATACCGTCCCTTCAATCCAACTTGTAAATGAAAAGGATGAACAAGGGCGAATTACTAAAAGCGTCATTTCTCAAATTGGTGAAATCCTTTTGGCCTTACAAACTCAAAAACACACTTACCAGACGGTGGTAGTTGATGTTATTGATGATGTAATTGAAATGATTAAAATTGCCGTTTGTGATGAATTGACACCGCCCGGAAAGCCCCGCTTGAAATCTTTGTCAGAAATTCCTTACGGAAAAGGGTACGACTTTTTCAATCAGGCGATCACTGAAATGGTAATTGACCTAAAGGCCTTACCTATGAACGTCATTTATATCAGCCGTCAAGTTTCTGAATATGATGATAACGGCAACGCGACCAAGGACAAACCAAGCCTAAAGGACAAGTATGTAAACCTAATTAATGGTAATTCGGATTTGATGATTCACACCGAAAAAGTAGGCAATAACTACAATAGAGAAGTGGAACGCAAACGCAAGAAATACTACATGGATCAGGTTGATGATAAGGCTATCTTGAAAATCTTATCAACAATCCGCGGGGCCTTGGAACCAGCAAAAGCACCAAGCAAGCCGGCACCAGCTAAAAAGGAAGAAGCCAAGGAAGAAAAACCAAAGGCGACTAAACCACAAAAAACAGAAAATATTTCTGAAGATGATCTTTTCTAAAGGGGGATTTTATGAAAATAGCACTTTTTGAATACAACTTACAGCATGATTCATTAGAAGAATTTGAAAAAGATTTTAATGCTTTTTCCCAAAGAGTTGAAGTTGTTGACGTTAAACAAAATTTTATTGATACGCAAGCAGGGTTACTTTTGTTTGCAACGGTTTTATACAAATAATTAAAAAAATAGAAAGAATTAAAAAGAGGAATTTAAAAATGAGTTTACTAGACATTGCACAATCAATTAAAAAAGAAGGGTTTGATCCACGCAAAGACAGCGCAAACGGACCGGCACCAATTCCAGCCGGTGAATACCAAGCCATTCTTAAATCTGCACAATTCAACGTAGCAGAAAGCGGATGGGAAAGCCTACAATATCGCTTTGAAATCCGCGGTGGTGATTATGACGGCCGGACTGAATATGTTTCATTCGGTACCTTGGATACTTGGAACGGAAAAGATATTGGCTGGTCAGTACAACGTACAATCAAGTTTTTCCAAAAAGCCTTGGCCTTTGCAGAAGACGCACCCCTAAAAGCTGATTTTGATGATGGTAAGGCCCTTGAAGAAGCCCTTAACCGTAAAGCGGTAGGAACCTACTATACTTTGGTAATCATTGAATCAGAAAGCAAGGGTAAAACTTACCGCAATTATGATCTTAATGAAGCTGAAGGCCTACCAAATACCGACGCTATTGAAATCAATGATGATGATCTACCATTCTAAAATTTAGGAGTAAATAGGAATGGCTAGCATGAAGCACTACGCTTTACAATATCAAAAGTTAGGCTTTTCCGTCATTCCTATCAACCCTAAAAATAAAAGGTCTATGATAGAGTTTGCGGACAAGTCCAAAATGACAGCGGAAGAAATAGCGAGTTTTTGGGACCAGCACCCAAACGCTAACATAGCCTTAAAGACTACTAATTTCTTTGTGATTGATATTGATAAGCATGGAAAAGAAAACGGGTTTGAATCACTCAAACGTTGGAAGTATTTAAACTTAATTGAACCGACCTTACAAGCCAAGACCGCAAGCGGTGGAAAGCATTTATTTTACTTCAAGCGGGAAGATACCCCAATCACTCAAATGATTGGTTTCCTCCCAGGGGTGGATATAAAAGCACATGAAAATAATTATGTTTTGGTGGCACCGTCCGCAACGGAAAAAGGACAATATGAGTGGGACCTGGAAAAATCAAGTAAAGGCGGAACAATGGTTACACCTTCAAAAGAATTGATCCAGGCCATCAAGAAAACCTACCAGAAAAATCACGGGTATAATTCGGAAGGGCTTAAAAACCTAAAAGAAAGAAGTTTAACCCGTGACCGGAACCAAACAACAGAATTATTTGAAACTATCGCGGTAGGTTTTGGTGATGAAGGCGGACGGAATGACAAACTAGCAAAATTTGTAGGCGGTTTACTTTTCCGGGCCGTGGATGATGAATATATTCTAAGGCTTGCAGAAATCGCAAACGGAAACAGCGTTAACCCTTTACCTGATATTGAGGTGAAAAGGACGGTAGAAAGCATGATCAAGAAAGATAGAAGGGGGTGAGAAAGATTGGTAATGTCGTAAGTATAGACAAAAATCCTAAGTTGGTTTTGACGGATAAAGGTGCTATCAAGGCTACTAGTCCGGCCAATGTGGTAATGTGCCTGAAAGCTGATGAACAGTTAGGGCAATATCTAAGGCGTAATGACTTCTCCCAGGAATATGAATTGACGCAAGAAATCCGGTTAGGAAATACCACATTTCCAGCCGGGGAATTACCCGCCAGTTTTGTAAGTGTCCTTACCGTTTATTTTGAAAACAATTTAGGGGTTGTTTATTCACCCAACGCCATGAAGGCCGGTCTTGAAACTTTCTTCTCTGAACGGTCTTACAATCCAGTAAAAGAATACATGGAGCGCGTGGCCATGAAATGGGACGGTAGGAAGCGAATTAGAAAAATGTTTCAACATTATCTGGGCGCTGAAGATACTGAACTAATTTCAAAAATCGCGGAAATGTGGCTAATCGGAGCCGTGGCAAAAGTTTATGAACCATTCGTAAAGTTTGACTATGTTTTAGATCTTGTCGGTGGTCAGGGTGTAGGTAAAACGTCCCTACTTCAGAAAATCGGTGGCCCTTGGTACACCGACGCGGTAACAGATTTTAACAATAAGGATAATTTTGACATTATGTTGAAAAACCTAATCGTCAATGATGATGAAATGGTAGCAAGTAACCGAATGTCATTCGCTGAAACAAAAGCTTTTATTTCAAAAACTAGCTTACGTTACCGCCGGCCTTATATGTCCAAAACTGAAGAGTTTGCCAAAAACTTCATTTTGGCCCGGACCACTAACCAGGTGGAATATCTAAAAGATAAAACCGGTGAACGGCGCTTCCTTTCCGTGATGGTGGATGGTGCAAGGCAAAAAAAACACCCTATGGAAATCGAACAAGCTACAATAGATCAGATTTGGGGTGAGGCTGTTTCAATCTATAAAGAAGGCTTTGAACTGAAATTTGACGCGGAAACGGAAGCTGAACTTGAAACATACCGGGAAAAATTCATGTACCGGGACGAAGTTGAAATACAGGTAATGGATTATCTTGAAATGCCTATCCCTTCAAACTGGGAGAAAATGACGGTACAGAAACAACACCAATATACTGCTTCATGGTTTGATAATTCTTCGGAAGTTGAATTTGGGATGGAAAAACTCAAACGAGTTTCAACCCGTGAAATCATGTACAACTTATTTATGAAAAATTCAAATGATCGGAAGCTTTCCGCGAAAATCAATCTGATTATAGGGCACCTCCCGAATTGGGAGAAAAAAGCCTATAAAGCAAACGGAAAAACAATCAAAGGCTTTGTTAAAATTGATTAACATTTTATGACTTTGTGAAAAAAATTTACGGTAACCGCTCGGTAACTTACGGTAACCTTTGGGGTGGAGATCGGTAACTTTTTTGGAGATCGGTAACCTTACGGTAACCGTGAAAACCCTTGATATTACTGACTTTATTACTACTAATTATATAAAAGTTACCGAGTTACCGTATTTTATAAAAAAAGTATAAAAATATTTATAAAAAATAAGAAACCCTATTATATCAACGTTTGTAAAAAATATAAAAGGAAAATATTTAAAAAGTTTTAAAAATACGGTAACTCGGTAACTTTGAAAATTTCACAAACTTTTTGAAAGGATAAATATGGAAAAAGAAAAGAGTTTTGAGCAAGTTTTATCGGAACTTGTGGAACAAGATTTGGTTAATGAGCCGAATCATTACAAGGGCCAAAATGGAATGGAAGTCATTGACGTGATCAAAAATTTTGCACCATGTCCCGAATATGCTGAAGGGTTCTTTTTCGGAAATGTCGTGAAGTATGTTTTACGACATTCAAAAAAGAATGGCCTGGAAGATTTAAAAAAGGCCCAAAAATATTTGGGTTGGTTAATTGAGTATTTGGAGAAAGGGAAGAATGAAGCGGGAACTAATTGAAGAAACAATTAAGAAATATCAAGATCAATTAAATGATGAAGCACATTTCCAGCGGTTGAGAAATTTCTTCCCTAAAACGGCTGTACAGCAACGGAAAGAATGGATTAGAAAAAGAATTAAGCAATTAAAGGAGGATTTAGAAAAATGCAGATTGATAAAAAAACAAGTGATTTACTTTTTAATACCAAGAATTGGTTCATTGCCCGTGATATTAGTCAAGGGGATATAGACAAGCAAGGCTTGAAATTGATTGAAGAAACCGGCGAATTAGTGGCCGGTTATCTCAAAGGGAAACATGAAGTCATAATGGATTCAATCGGTGATGTGGCCGTGGTTGTCGTAGGCTATGCTATGATGGCCGGGGTCAATCCGGAACAAGTATTTTTCAAAGAAAAAGACGATTACAAGCCTTTCAATAATGTTTCCACTCTTATTTGGATGTTAGTGGATAATGCCTTTCAAGCTAAAGTATCCAAGGATTTAGGGATTGAAGCGGGTATCCAGTACAGTCTTTCAAATATTATTATCTATTTGGAAAATATTTGTAAAGAATTGCATTATGACTTTGTGAGTTGTTTTGAACACGCTTATAACGAAATTAAGGACCGAAAAGGTCGCTGGGTTAATGGTTCTTTTGTAAAAGAAGAAGATTTATAAAAAGAGTAAATGCGGATAAAATACAGGGAACAGCTTTTAAAAGAAATTGAACAAACAGAATCACAATTAAAGAAGCTTGAAAAATCGGAAAAATCCAAAATGAGGGAACGCAATCAACTAAACAAAGAAATCTTGAAGATCCTACTGAAGAAACAGGAAGCAGAAAAGGAACTGAAGGAGAAAAAGGAAATTCTACGGAATTTGTCAAACATGACAATGATTTTCAAGTAAAATAAACGAGGTGAAAGCGTGAATTTTTTAGATTTATTCGCCGGGATTGGTGGCTTCCGTTTAGGAATGGAATCCGCCGGCCATGAATGTATCGGCTTTTGCGAAATAGACAAATTCGCAAGAGCCAGTTATAAAGCAATACATAACACAGAGGGAGAAATTGAATTACATGACATTACAACAGTCACAGACGATGAAATCCGAGCTATTGGACCCGTTGACGTTATCTGCGGAGGATTTCCGTGCCAAGCTTTCAGCATTGCGGGAGCTAGACGAGGATTCGAAGATACTAGGGGAACTCTATTTTTTGAGATTGCAAGGTTCGCTTCTATTCTCAAACCTAAATATTTATTCCTTGAAAACGTTAAAGGACTCCTCAACCATGACAAGGGCAATACCTTTGAGACAATCCTCTCAGCGTTGGATGGACTCGGGTATGATGTGGAATGGCAAGTGCTTAACAGCAAAAATTTCGGAGTCCCCCAAAATCGGGAACGAGTGTTCATTATCGGACATTTTAGAGGAGAACGTTCCAGAAATGTTTTTCCTTTCGGAGGAAAAGCTGAAAACGTTGACCCTGGACTAAAAAATGAAATCAAAAAATACGGGACAATCCAACCGAACTTCAACCAGAGCGGGATTGTTTACGAAACAGATGGCATAGCACCAACTATCAGAGCGTATCAAGGCGGAAACCTTGAACCTAAAATCCGAGTTAAGGAAGCAACAAAACGAGGATATGCTGAAGCTACAATCGGTGATAGTGTGAACCTATCACACCCGAATTCTAAAACTCGCAGAGGGCGAGTTGGTAAACAGATAGCGAATACTTTATTGACGGGTGAGAGTCAAGGAGTGGTAGAGCCTGACTTTAGAATTAGAAAACTGACACCTCGTGAGTGCTGGAGATTGCAAGGATTCCCGGACTGGGCTTTTGATAAGGCGCAAGAGGTCAACTCAAACAGTCAATTATATAAACAAGCTGGGAATAGCGTGACCGTTAATGTGATTGAAGCGATAGCGAAGGAATTGAAATGATTATTG
The DNA here is from genome assembly GCF_058200455.1 of Streptococcus sp. SCPM-O-B-15294 (M123). NCBI lineage: Bacteria > Bacillati > Bacillota > Bacilli > Lactobacillales > Streptococcaceae > Streptococcus > Streptococcus sp. SCPM-O-B-15294 (M123). The sequence goes on from NZ_JBYQGU010000018.1 coordinate 13,527, forward strand.
TGATTCCCTTAAAAATAAAAGGTAAAAAAGATGAATAAACAAGAATTGGAAAACTATTACGCTGATTTATTAAAAAAATACCCGTTTGGGAAAGTTGAAATAAAACAAGTGTTAAAAGATTTGGATAAACTAGACGAATCGCAGAAAGTCACAGTCCCGCAGTGTGTGGGTGATTATATTGAACACGCCAAAGAAAGCGAATGGGATTTAGAAGATTTGTTTGAGTTTGTAGGCGATCAAGAATGTGGAGGGATTCAAAAATGGTTTTATGACGAATGTAACCAAGAAACGCTTGCCCTTGCTTGGATCAATGGCTACACAATCGAGAAAGAGAAGCGGTATATTGTGAAGATTATTGGAATTACCGATTATAATAGTTACTTAAATTATCGAAAAGCAGAAAAGGCTTGGACTATTGAATCCAAAATGGAGATTGATGCAATCAGAACTAATCACACTTACGAAGAACTTGAACAAGCCGGATTTGGCTGGGTGTTTGATTGCCCCGGCGTGGAAATTGAGGAGGTGGAGGAATGAGCGATAGTGTGTTTATAGACGCATTCACAAGGTATGGGTGGGTTGAAGAATGTATAGATATTGCCGAAGTGGCCTATGTGGATTTTGAGAAATGCCAGATATGTCTTAAAGCGCACGGCGCACAAATTCCACGTAGGATCCTAACAACTTTAGGTTCATTGTATGGTGTTGAAAAGGCTTTGATAAGAAATCGGAGGCGAAGTGATGAAAATCATATTAACACTTTCTGATATTATAGCCCTACTATTTGGCCTTGTTTGGTTGATTGGCTTCATACTAGCCGGGCTAGTGTTTTTTGTATCAAGGGGGGGAAATGACAACTAAAAAAGAATATTTTAGCTACTTCCTTGCTTTCCTTGCTGTTTTTCAAATAATCGTCCTTAATATTCAAGTTGTAAACCAATCACAAGAGATTAAACGACTTGAAACCCAGCCTAGAATGGTTGTATATGAGGTTAAAGGTGCCGGGGGTGTAATTGACCGTACCGGCACTATAAACGCTAAAAACGTCCTAGAGGGGCGTTATACGGTGACCATAAGCGGGTATGGTAACTTCCTAGTTAATAAGGAACAGTATGACAGCCTAAGAATTGGGGACCAAATGCCTGAATATTTGAAAGGAATTGGGAATTAGTGAGTAACGCTGAAAAGTTTTTCAAGCTATATGAAGAACTTGCTTCAGAATTTCCGGACCATAAAGGATTTATAGAAAGCCTGGGAGTAAAACAAGTTAAATGTTTTAGGAATCGGATAAACAAGTATAGAAAAGCGGGGACAGTTCCCCCGCCTTCTATGCTGAAATCCTTTAAAGGTGTAATGGATCCAAACTTTCTACTTGAGTGCATGGATGAATACATGGATGATTACAAGAGTAACGATACATGGAAATTTGACAATATCAAAATGGAATTTGTCAATAGTTACAGAAAAGAAGAATCTGAAGAAGTTAAGCATAGAAGAAAGATAAAAAAAAGGGTAGTCGCGAGGCACTACCTGGAAAAAGCTTGGAATGTGGAAGAATGAATGTTACGCTTGCAAGCCCTGAAAAGCTTGTAAGTGATTAGTGTATCAAAAATAAAAAATTAGAATGGGGGTACTCCTTTATATTGATAAATCTTAAAAAAGGGGGGCGTTTGATACACGCGCCCCAAAATTAAAAAAAGCCGGCCTACTGCAAAACCGACTTTTTAGGAGTTATGAAAAATGAAAAAATAGGAGATAAAAATATTATATCATTATTTATAACGAAAAGGGGTTCGGGGGAATTGGTTAGTAAGGCACAGGATTTACTTGATGAATTGCAGAAATTAGACATTGACATTAAAAGTCGGATGGATGAAATCAATGAATTGGAAGCCGGGCTATTATCAAGCCCGAAATTTCAAGTTGATAAAATATCCGGTGGAAAAGGCCGGAAAATTGATGATGTGTACACTCAATTAGTGGTGATGAAGGAAGCAATAGAACAAGACACTACTGAAATTATTAACAGAAAGTTAGAATTAAGTAGGGTTATCAATAAGCTGAAAGATCCTAAACAAAGAACAGTATTAAGGCTTACTTATATTGTTAAAAAACACGTTTTGGATATTTGTAACGATTTAGACGGTATTTCTATACCTACTTATTACCGCTTGAAACGGTCCGCGATTGATGAACTGGACAGAATTATTAATGGTGATAACGTTTGATAATCGCCGGTATAGTTCAAATTTCATATATTTTCATTGTAAAGGCACGATTATATCAATGTGATAAAATGTTAGTATCAAGTAATAGGGATAAAACAACGGCGTTTTATCCTTTTTTTGTTTTATTTTTACCAGAAAGGAGCCAAAAGATTTTGGGAATGACGAAAAAACAAAAAAGGTTTGCGGATGAATATATAATCAGTTTAAACGCTACGGAAGCTTATTTGAAAGCTTATCCAAAGGCTAAGTATGGAACAGCTAAGACAAATGGAAATGAATTACTGACCAAAACTGACATTAAAGCTTATATAGAAGCTGGACTTGAAAAATTAAAATCTGAACGCGTCGCGGATCAACAAGAAGTGTTAGAGTTCCTAACCGCTGTTATGCGTGGTGAAGTCACTGAACCGCTTTTGGTCCTAGATGGTGAAGGAACTCAAAAGGTAGTACAAGCAAAACCATCAGTAGCAACTAGACGGGCTTCCGCGGTTGATTTAGGTAAACGATACGGCTTATTTGTGGATAGGCAAGAAATCACTCAACGGGTGGTAGAAATCGAACTTGGAAATTGGGACGATGAAGAAACCACAGATTAAAATAAAAATTAAGAATCCTAGTCGGGTTTTTAATAAACATATTTACGACAAATTAACCGACTATAGCACCTTTACAGAAATTCACTATGGCGGGGCTTCGTCCGGTAAAAGTCATGGAGTAATTCAGAAAGTAGTTTTTAAGAGCCTTCAGGCTTGGAAATATCCAAGGAAGGTTCTTTTTTTGCGGAAAGTTGGATCCAGCGTTTACGATTCTATCTTTGAAGATGTTAAACAATGCTTGGAAGCCTGGGGTCTACTTGGTGCCTGTAAGGTTAATAATTCCGCTTACCGTATCGAATTACCAAACGGCGCCCAATTTATTTTTAAAGGGTTAGACAACCCGGAAAAAATTAAATCCATTAAAGGGATTTCAGATGTAATCATGGAAGAAGCGTCTGAATTTACTTTAGATGATTATACACAGCTTACCTTGCGTTTGCGGGACAAGAAACACCCTAATAAACAGATCTATTTGATGTTTAACCCGGTGTCTAAGGTTAATTGGGTATATAACGCTTTCTTTGTTAAAATGCCTAAGAATACAGTTATCTATCAAACGACATACAAAGACAATAGGTTTTTGGATGATCTCACAAAAGAGAATATAGAAGAACTTGCTGACCGGAACGAGGCTTATTATAAAATATACGCCCTGGGGGAGTTTGCAACCCTGGACAAGCTTGTTTTTCCAAAATATAAAAAACAATTACTAAACAAGGATGAACTAAGTCACATTCCATCAGATTTTGGTCTTGACTATGGTTTCATAAATGACCCCAGCGCATTCATGCACGTCAAAATTGATGAAGAAAACAAGCGTCTATATATTGTGGAGGAATACGTTAAAAAAGGCCTTACGAATGACAAGATAGCTGAAGCGATCAAGGCCCTGGGCTATTCAAAAGAGATTATCCGGGCGGATAGTGCTGAAAAGAAATCGAATCAGGAACTAAGGAACCTAGATATTCCACGGGTAATTGATGTTATAAAAGGCCCTGGGTCAGTCATGCAAGGGATTCAATACATTTTACAATATGAAATTATCGTGGATGAAAGGTGCGTAAAGACCATAGAAGAATTGGAAAACTATACATGGAAGAAAGACAAGGCTACTAATGAATACATTAACGAACCGGTAGACAGTTATAACCACTGTTTGGACGCGGTACGCTATGCGGTTCAAGATCGAATTTTCCAAAAGAAAAAGGAATTGGATGTTAATAAGACGATTTCCAAAGTAAATCGCTTGTTTAGAAGGTAGGTAAAAGATGGATCATGTGAATGAATTTGAACACGGTTTGGATATTGAAGTTTCAACCCGTAATGATAGTTTACAATTTAGTAGGCTAGCCAATGAACAATTTAGATATTCTTCCGCTGAAGAATTGCTTAACACACCAGGAGGAAAGAAAGCCTTCCGGGATATGCTGACAGCGTTTTTTGAACATCAAAAACAACGCTTACGGATTTTAGATTCTTATGCTAAGGGGAACAATTACAGCATTTTAAGCGGTAAACGCCGGATGGACAAAGAAAAGGCAGATTACCGGGTTAGACACCGCTGGGGTGGTTATATTTCAAGTTTTGCTACTTCTTACGTTATTGGGAATCCGGTAACCGTGGGAGTGCTAGAAGGTGGAAATAAAGACCAGTTACAATCAATTAAGGAGATTGAATGGAATAACGATATTAACGCTTTAAATAGTGATTTAGCCTTTGACGCTTCCGTTTATGGCCGGGCTTATGAATATCATTTCCGTGATCGGGATAATATGGACCGAGTGGTTTTAATTAGTCCGCTTGAAATGTTTGTTGTCCGAGATTTGACCGTGGAACAGAATATTATATGCGCGGTTCACCTTCCAATCTATAACGAGCGTGTCAATATGACTGTTTATACTAAAGATCAAGTAATTAAGTATAAACCATTTACTTATTACAGCCCGCGCCTTGTTTTGGATGAAGCAACCAAGCATAATTATAACGATATTCCAGTTGTTGAATGGTGGAACAATCGCTATAGAATGGGCGACTATGAAAGTGAAATTTCTTTAATTGACGCTTACGACGCTAGCGAATCAGACACCGCCAATTATATGAGCGATTTGAACGACGCTATGCTTTTGATTAAGGGTGATTTGGAAGCTATCGGGGCAACGGCTGACAACGTGGCCAAAATGAAAGACGCAAACACGCTATTACTTCAGACCGGAATTAGTGCAAATGGTCAACAAACGACAGCGGACGCCGGATATATTTATAAGCAATATGATGTACAAGGTACGGAAGCTTATAAGAACCGTTTGGCGAATGATATTCACCGCTTCAGTCGTATTCCTAACCTTGATGATGATCGCTTTAATTCTACACAGTCAGGAATTGCCTTACTTTATAAGATGATTGGACTGGAACAGGTACGCAAAGACAAAGAAACCTACTTTACTAAGGCATTGCGTCGCCGTTATGAGTTAATCAGTAACATTCATAAGGCTGTAAATGGTCCTAAAATTGAAGCTGACAAGCTAACCTTCACTTTCCACCCTAACTTACCACAAGACGTTTGGACGGAAATCAAGGCTTACATTGAAGCGGGCGGGGAAGTATCACAAGAAACCTTACTTAATAACGCGAGCTTTACCGACTATGAAACAGAAATAGACCGTATCAAGAAAGAGGAAGGCGCAAGCGATTTTGAACGAGCGAAAAGCGTAGGTATCACGGATGAACTTGAAAATAGCGGACAATCGGAAGTATAACGCGGAACGCAAGGCACAAAGCGCCCTAATGAAGCGAGATTTAGACCGTGAAAGGGCCTTGGTTGAAATTTACCAGGAATCTTATGACCGTTTACAAGGGAAGATAGACCGTTTTTATATCAATTATGCGGGCCGTGAGGGCTTAACCAAACAGGAAGCCATGAAACGGGCTGACCAAATGGACGTTACCAAGTTCAATCGCAAGGCTTACAAGGCTGTAAAAGAAAAAGATTTCAGCCCGGCTACTAATGAATGGTTGAGAGTTTACAACTTAAAGATGAAAGTAAGCCGGCTGGAACTCTTAAAGGCTGAATTAGATCTTGAAATTCAGAATTTGACGGCTGAAACTTATGAAATGTTTGACAATGCCCGTAGAAGCGAAATACTACGTGAATTTGAACGACAAGCGGGGATTTTGGGTAATTCATCCAAGGGAGTGAAGAAGCGCCTAGAGGCGATTTTAGACGCTGATTTCTACGGTGAATCTTTTTCAAGCCGTGTCTGGGGTAAGACAGGCTTACAACAAACCTTACAAAAAGACGTGTTTGCTTCCCTTAATCGTATTTACACGGATATGATGGGTTACAAGGAAGAACGGAAAAGACTTGCTAAGAAATATGGTACTAGTCAGGCAAATGCTGAAAGGTTGATTAAAACAGAAATAGCCCGGATCAATGCGGACACACAAATAGAAATGTTAGTGGCCAATGAGTTTACACATTTTATTTTTGTGGCCGAACCTGGAGCGTGCGAGATATGCGCACCTTTGGACGGGAAAGCCTTCCCGGTTGATGAACTTGAAAAGGGCGTGAATATGTACCCTATGCACCCTAATTGTAGGTGTTCGGGTTATGGACATATTGAACTAAAATACAAAGATGGTAGAAGCACTTTAAACGATTTTAAATTAAACAAAGAAGATGAAAATTAAAATTTCACCTTCTTTTTTTATTGTCCAAACCGTGCTAAAGACACAAAAAGTTGCATGAGTTCGGGGAGGTTGCCCGTCAAGCGTAGAAAGGAGCCTAATAATGGCAGAAGATCAAAACACACAGGCGATTGATCCACAATCACCGGAAACAGTTGAGGAACAAGCTAGCAATCCGACACAGGAACCGGAAAAGATGGTATCAGTCGCAGAAATGCAACGCCGTCTGAAATCCTTGGAAGATAAACATTCCAAAGATACAGCGGACGCAATTTCTAAAGCCTTGGAAAAATACAAGGCAGAAAGCGAACTGACCGGGAAGGAATTAGAAGAATACCGCCGGAAAGAAGCTGAAGCAGAAAAGCAAGCTTTACTTGATAAGATCGCTGGGCTTGAAAAAGAACAAACCAAGCGAGAATTAACAGATGAAGCTATTAAAACACTTTCTAGCCGGAAACTACCGGTCAATGATAAAGTGATTTCTTTTGTTGTTAAAGATACCACTGAAGGTACCTTACAAGCTATTTCAGACCTTGAAAGTATTATTAGTGAAATCAAGGCTGAATACTCACAATCGGAACCTCCTAAAGTTTCTTCAGATTTTAGCGGGTCCGAAAAGTCAAACAAAGGGGATATTTTCCGAAATTCCCGAATCATTAAATAAAACACCTTAAAGGAGAATTTTAAAATATGACAGTACAAACTTTTAACCCGGATAAAGTATTGGTTTCAGAGAAAAAAGATGGAACTTTTACTAAAAAAATGACAGACATTATTATGAAGGATGTCGCTGAAAATTCGGTAGTAATGCAACTTGGGCAATACCATGAAATGGATGGTTTGCAAGAAAAAACCGTTTACGTGCAAACAGATGGCGTTTCCGCTTATTGGGTAAACGAAACCGAAAAAATCAAGACTGATAAACCTGAAGTAGTGCCTGTTACTTTGAAGGCTCACAAATTGGGTATTATCCTAGTTGCTTCCCGTGAAGCCCTTAACTACACATGGGAAAAATTCTTTGAAGATATGAAACCGCAAATTGTGGAAGCTTTCCATACTAAGATTGATGAAGCTGGACTTTTGGGGCATGAAACACCTTTTGCCAATTCAGTAGCTAAGTCCGCTAAAGATTCAAGCCAAGTCGTAGTTGGTCCTATCAACTATGAAAACCTTCTTAAATTGGAAGATAAGCTTTATGAAGCGGACATTAACCCTAACGCCTTTGTTTCTAAAATCCAAAACCGCTCTGCATTGCGTGAATCACGCGACGGCGACAAGAAAACAATTTACGACAAGGCGAACAATACCATTGACGGCATTACTACCGTGGATCTTAAATCAAAACAATTTAAGAAAGGCGACCTTTTGGCCGGTGATTTCAATAGCTTGATTTATGGTGTACCTTACAATATCAATTTCAAGATTTCTGAAGAAGGTCAAATTTCAACCATGAAAAACCAAGACGGCACACCAATTAACTTGTTTGAACAAGAAATGGTAGCGGTTCGCGTTACTATGGATATCGCTGTAATGGTTACTAAGGCAAACGCCTTTGCTAAGTTGACCGCTTCCGCTGAAAATGTCTAATTAGATTAGAAAGGGGTAACCAATGACCTATATTGTGACCCGTAATATTATCGACACTAAGGATAATAACCGCTTTTACGAAACAGGGGACACTTTCCCCCGTGAAGGTTTTGAAGTTTCCAAAGATCGAATTGCTGAATTGATCGGTAAGGGTGTATTGGGCGTTAAGGGTGAAGAAACACCAGCACCAGCACCAAACGAGGAAGAAGCACCGGTTGAAGGAACTGAAGAAAAACCAGTTGAAAAATTGAAAGTGGCAGAATTGAAAGAGTTACTTGATGGCGCTGGCGTAGAGTATGAAGCAGACGCCAAAAAAGCGGATCTAGTAGCTTTGGCCCAAACTATCGAAGGGGAATAAACAGATGGAAGAAGCCCAACTAGCAAAAATCAAACGTCGGTTGGGTATTGACCCTTCCGACAACTATGAAAATGATTTGTTGAATGATTTAGTGGAAGACGCTGAAAGCTATTTTAAGGGACTAACTGGGACGATTGAAATTAACAGTAAGTATAATTTCATGATCGAGACCGTGGTCTATAAAATGTACGGGCGGAAAGGTTCCGAGGGTGTAACGACTGAAACGGTTGATGGTTATTCTGTTACCTATCAGGAATGGGATAACCTATTCAAACCGTATATGGCCATTCTTAACAAAGATTTTGGCCTGGACGGTACACAACGGGAACGCGGAAAGGTGTTTTTCCTATGAAGACACCACACCGAATTATCCTAATTTGTGGGGGGCGTAAGAAATACAATCCGGAAACGGATAGTTATGAAATGCAAGTAAGAAGAACCGTTACGGTTCCTTGTTTTGTGAACAAAGTCAGTCAAGCTAAAGTCTTTGAAAACTACGGGAATCGGACAGATACAGTTATTATTTGTAGGTTTCAAAAAGAACAAGCACCATTCACGCAAGCCGTTTTTGAAGGTAACACCTATGAGCCTATCGAAGCAATCGACGCACCAATAAAAGGGGCGGTACGGTTGAAGAAAGTAGGCCCTTTTGGGCGTTAAGGTTAAATGGCACGGCTTGGAAAAGCTGACTATGACAATTTCAAATGCTCACCCGGACGCGGTAAAGCAGTCAATAGCGGTCTTAAAGAACAATGGCGAACGTGGCAAAGCCATAGCAAAGAAGAAAGCGCCGGTTGATACAAGCTTCTTAAAGAATCACATAACAACGAATTACCAGGGCATGGAAGCACACATACACGCTGAAGCCGGTTATGCCGGTTACCAGGAGTATGGCACCCGGTTTCAACCAGGGACGCCTTTCATGCGTCCAATGATCCAGGAAGTTCAACCACAATTTCAGGAAGATATGACAAACGTAATGAAGGGGGCTTTCAAATGACGCCAAACCATGAATTATTCAGATTGATTTATATGATGGCGGAAGCAAGGGAAAAAACCTTTGACTTTTTGCCCGAAGCCGGGACACAATACCCCTTTATTTACATAGGCGAAAATAACGCCCTAGAAAGCCCAAATAACGACCTTTGGGGCGAGGTGGGTCAAACGGTCCACATTTACGCTGAAAGGACACAGCGGGCTATTTTGGACGATATAACAGCCTATTTAGAAACGAATGTCAAAAACATTTCTGGGAAGTGGGAATATCACTTACAGCACACTAACACTAATAAACAGATCATACCAGATAATACAGATGTCCGGCCTTTGCTTCATGTGGTCTTGGATGTCAAGTTTACCTATACTAAGAAGGAGAAAAAATAACTAATGGCTGAATTAATTCAAGGAAAAGACTTTATCGCGTTTTTCCGACGCGTTAAAGACCAGAAAAAACAAGACGCCGGAAAAGTAAGATTCCAAACGGAATTGACTTTGAACGCTGAAAAAGAAGTTGAAACCACGAAAACCAAAGATGGAGTTGTAAACTCTGTTTCAGATGGTGAAACTTCAGGGGAATTTACTTCACTTGCTTACCGTGAAGATAAAGACACGGTGAATATGTGGAAAGAAATGCGCAAATGGTTCCGCAACACTGACAAGATCGAAGTTTGGCTTGTGGACCTTGCTAGCAAATTTGAAGATGACGGAAAAGAAAAATATGACGTAGAATACTACCAAGGATTCTTCAAAAACTTTGAAATTTCCGCGCCGGCTGATGGTAAGGTTGAATTAACCTATGAAGTAGCGATTGATGGAAATGGTGTAATTAGTACAGATGTACTAACAGAAAGCCAAAAATCCGCTATTAATAAGGCACAGTACGACTACCACACTTTGGCCAAAGAGAGCGAAGGTACCGGGTTACCAGCTTAATTTTTAGGGGCTTTAATAAGCCCCTTATTTTTTTAATTTTTTTAAAGGAGAAAAACACACATGATTTTAAATATTGGTGGAAAAGACTATACTTTACGCTTTGGAATTGGTTTCTTGCGTGAAATGAACAAACTTCATTCGGTTGAAATGGAAGGAATGAAAACAGGCTATGGCGCTATGACTATGTTTAACGCTGGGCGCGCAATGAATGACCCTTTGGCCTTGATTGACTTGATTAAGTCCGCGACTGTTACGGAAGCACAAAAGCCATCAAATGACGCTATTGAAGAATTTCTTGAAGATCTAATTGTAAATGAAAAGTATGATCAGACCATTGAAGAAATCATGCAAGAGTTAAAAGCGTCACCCCTACTCAAAAAGGCCATGAACCTAGCGGAGTAGGGCAAGCGCAAGAATCAAGTTCTAATTTTGGTTATGATGAAGCTTTGGCGTTATTAATTGCCCGGCATGGTATGACTTTCAAAGAGGCTATGCGGACAACGCTAGAAGAATTTGAAATCTATAACATGGCTTACGCGATCCAGCAAGAGGACAAGCGGTTAAACTCTGCTATCCAAGCTTGGTTTAACCAGTCGGTTAAAGCTCAAAAGGGACGCGGTAAGTCCGCCCGTCCGGCCTTTAAAAACTTTAATGATTTTTATGACCATCAAAAAGAATTTGACAAGATTTTCAAAAAAAATCAACCTAATCAGTCCGGACCAAACAGAAAAGTGGATATGGCTGAAAGAAATAGGTTGATGAATAAAGCATAGGAAGGAGGTAATTAATGGGAGTAAATTTTGACGTAACAGCCATACTAAAAGCGAACGTTTCCGACTTTCAAAGCGGTTTGAAAGAGGCCCAAGCCTCCCTTGCTAGTTTGAAAAATCAGACTGGTTCAAGCCTTGAAAGGTTGAGCGGTTCGATTAATAGCGTAGGCGATTCCATGATGAAAGTAGGGGCTGGAATGACAGCCGGTTTCACTTTGCCGGTAGCCGGTGCTGTCGGTGGTGTTATTAAATCTTTTGCCGGACTAGAACAAGCCCTGGGCGGGGTTGAAACACTATTCAAGGATTCCGCTAAAACTGTTATCAAAAATTCAGAAACAGCATACAAGCGGGCCGGCATTTCAGGCGTGAAATACATGGAGCAAGTTACTTCCTTTTCTGCTAGTTTGCTACAAGGTTTAGGCGGTGATACCGTCCAAGCTTCAAAATATGCTGATATGGCTATCGTGGACATGGCGGATAATGCGAACAAGTTCGGTACTAACATTTCAGACATTCAAAACGCTTATCAGGGCTTTGCGAAAGACAACTATACCATGCTTGATAACTTGAAACTTGGTTATGGTGGTACTCAAGAAGAAATGGCCCGGCTGGTTAACGAATCCGGCGTTATGGGTGATAGCTTCAAAGCTACAGCCAAAAACGTGAAGGATATTCCGTTCGACAAGCTGATTCAAGCGATTCACGTTACACAAGAACGGATGGGAATCACTGGAACAACGGCCAAAGAAGCAAGCGAAACAGTGACAGGTTCCTTTGAAGCCATGAAGGCTTCCGCCCAAAACTTGGTGGCGGGGCTTGGTCAGAAAAATGCTGATATTAAAGGCTTGATGAAGGACCTAAGCGATACCATAGCCAATTTCAAAGACAATATTGTCCGAGTTTTAAAAACAATCTGGGACAACTTACCACTGAAACCATGGCAGAAATGGGTTGGCGCGATTGTAGTTTCTGCTGGTCCAATCCTTACGGTAGTAAGTACCATTACTAAAGTAGTAGGTGGAATTGTTGGAATTGTAAGCAAGGTTTCAAGCGCGGTTTCTGCCCTAGTCACTGGCTTCCAAAGTGTAGCGGGTGGTGGCACAGCTATTTCCGGTTTCTTTGGTTCGATTGGTAGCGCCCTTGGTGCTATTAGTGGCCCTATGTGGGTAGTAATCGGGCTTGTCGGTGTCTTCGTGGCCGGCCTAGTCGGTTTGTATAAAACAAGTGAGAAATTCCGGGATAAAGTTAATTCCGCTTTCCAAGCGGTTTCTAAGGCCGTGTCAAGTGCAGTTAATGAAGTAGTAAGCTTTGTTAAAGAAATCTTTGGCGGTCTGATCAATTGGTGGAACGAAAATCATGAATTGATTTTAAAAACTGCTGAAACAATCTGGAACGCAATCAAAGCAGTTGTTGAAACCGTAATGGACGCAATCGCACCAATCCTTGAAGCTGGTTGGAATACGATAGTACCAATTGTTAAAACCGTATGGGATTTAATTAAGACTATCGTAGAAACCGGTTTGAATGTCATTTTAGGCGTTATCAAGTTAATCATGCAGATCATCACGGGCGACTGGTCCGGCGCTTGGGAAACTTTAAAAGAGATTGTAGGAAATATCTGGGAAGGCATTAAAACCGTTATCGGAATTGCTATCCAAGGTTTAATTACAATTATCCAAGCCGGCCTCAATCTCTTGAAAGAGATTTGGACGGTAATCTGGAACGTGATTTCTACGGTTCTACAAACCATTTGGGATCTTATCGTTACAATCGTCCAAACCGCTATCCAGGTTGTGAGTGACGTTATTAATACCGTCCTTACTTTTATTTCAGACCTTTGGAATAATATTTGGAACGGGATTTTGACCGTCTTACAGACAGTCTGGAACGCAATCACAGAAACAGTAACTACTGTTATCAATGCGATTAAGACCGTGATTGAAACCGTGCTGAATACGATTTCTGATATCTGGAACACGATTTGGGGCGGTATTAAGGACTTTACTGGGTCTGTTTGGGACGGAATTAGTTCTATTATAAGCGGAACCCTTGGAGTGATTACCGGCGTTATTACTGGCGCTTGGAACGCTATTAGTTCTTTCTTGTCTGGTATTATGTCCGGTATTAGTTCGTTTATCTCATCCACTTGGAATGGCATTACGTCCGGAATTAGTGGATTTATGAGTGGAATTACTAGCACTATCTCAAATGGCTGGAATACAGTAGTTTCAACCGTTACCACAGCGGGTTCTAATATTGTCAATGCGGTTACTACCGCTTTTTCTGGCGCAGTAGAAGGTGCTAGAAACTTTATAAGCGGAGCTATTGACGTAGGGGCTAATCTAATTACTGGTTTTGTGGATGGTGTTAAAAACTTTGCGGGTAACTTGATTAATGCCGTAGGCGACGCGGTAAGCGGTGCGATTGATTGGGCTAAAAATCTGCTTGGTATCCATTCGCCATCACGGGTATTCAAACAGTTCGGTATCTATACCGACCAAGGTTTCATTGACGGGGTGGATAGCAAGGCCGAAAACGTGGCTAAATCAGTAGGTAGCATGGCCCAAGGGGCTATTGACGCCTTTGCTGGCAAAGACTTGTCTGGAGTATTCCAGGACGAACTAAGCACAGTAGAAGGTGCTTTGGGAAGCTTGACCGCTTATGATCCAAACGTTAATTTTGCCGGTGGAATTTTGACGGTGAACCAACAGCCGGCAGATATTACCTTGAAACTTGGAAGCACAACTTACCGAGCATTCACGAATGACATCACACGAGAACAAGAAATGGAATTAATTTTAGGAAGTTATTAGAAAGGGTGATGAAGTATGTATAACTATACTAGTTTAGGAAAATTAGATCAGGAAGTTGCTACTTTTGAGCCTAGCGATAACCTACTAATTAATGGACAACCCCTTAATAGTTTAGTTGAGGGGTACCGACACTTGACAGTAACAGGCCGGGGGCTATTGGGGCGGAATGTTTCCACTACTAAAGTCCCTGGCCGGCGTGGTGTCTGGGCGGATGGTTTTTCAGATGAAGAACGCACCCTAGAAATCAAATACCAGCTTAAAGCGGACACTAGCGCCCAAATGCGGGAACGGTTTGCTAAATTGAATAAAATTCTAAGGACACACGCGCCTAGCGGGTTCCTTGAAATCTCTTTTAGGGATGAACCTGATTACATTTACTACGGCTATTTTAACGGTGCGGATAGCTTCGAAGAAACAAGCCTAAGTATCGTTAGTAAGTTTAGCTTGCTGATTCCAGATGGTTATAAGAAAAAACGGCCCCAAAATTCAACGGGGCCTATTTCTTTGGTGGACGCGGTGGAGGTGTTACCAGAATCTATCACGGTTACACCAACCAAGACCACAAACCAGCTTCAAATTTTGAATGGGTCCAAGGTGCTTTCTTTTGCTGGGACCTATACACCGGGGAAAGATATTATTATTTCTTTTGATCCGGATGAAATCAAAATAACGTATGGTGGCCGGAATATCCTAAGTGAATTAGAGCGATTCAGTCCGCTAGAAAATTTTACAGTCCGGAACGGTGACACGATAACCGCGGTTAATGCGACGGTTAAGAAGGTAGTTTGGAGGGATGAGAGAGCATGATTTATCTTTTTGATGAAAAAGAAAAGCTTGTTAAAATCGTAAATCGAAAAGCGGTCAAAACAGCCCTTCAGACTTATTCATTGACCACTGAAAACTATATTTCAGACCGCTTGACAGTTGAAATGAAAGCCCTGAATGATGATGAGTTTGAGCAAGTGGAGTATATGGCCATCCAGTCAATGGAAGACAACCATCAATACCACTACTTTTACATTGCCCAAAGGAAAACAGTAGGCGATATTACAACGTTTACGGGCGTACAGTCTGGAATTGAAGAATTAAGGAAAACCCCGGTCTTTGACAAGCGTCCTAATAATATGCGGGCTGAAGCAGTCATTAATGACCTTTTAAAAAATACAAACTGGCGCGCCCGTTTTGTTGCTGAAACCATCAACCGTAGCACTAATTTCTATTACATTTCTGTTTTTGACGCCCTGAAAAAAATCTGTAAGGTTTGGGGCTTGGAAATGCAGTTTTTTGTAGAAATGAACGGCAACGGAATAGGCGCCCGGTATATTGATTTTAAAAAGAGAATTGGTGAAGCTACCGGGAAGCGTGTAGTTTACGGCCATAACGCCCTGGAAATTTTAAAGGAAATTGAAAGGACCAATATTTACACAGCCCTAGTTGGCCGTGGGAAAGGTGAGCAAGTTTCAAGCGCTGAAAGTAGCGGAAAGACCGCGGACGGCTACGGCAGAAAAATCACCTTTGAAAATGTGGTATGGTCCAAGGCTAAAGGAAATCCGCTAGATAAACCGCTGGGGCAAAGATACCTTGAAGATCCTGAAATGACTAGACGTTACGGGATAAAGAACGCAGATGGAAGCATGAGGGCAAAGATTGGTTTTGTTGATTTTAACGAGGAAGAAAATCCCAACGAATTGATAAGACTGACTTATCAAGCTTTGGTTAATGCGTCCCGTCCACAATTAACCCTAAAAACGTCAAGCGTTTACTTGAAGGGTGTTAAAATCGGGGACACTATCCGGGTAGTCCGACACGATAAGAAACTAGACTATGATACACGGGTATTTGAAATTACTTTCAACCGTTTGAATAATCAGTCTAGTGATATCAAGTTAGGCGACCAAATAAGCGAGAGTGCAAACTCTAAGATCCAGAGCGTAGCGGATAAAGCAGTTGAAGACTTTATTAACAATGAGTTCAACAGCTTTGTCCAAAAGTTGCCGGATTTTGTTAAGTCCGCGGACGGTTACAACACTAACTGGTACAGCGCGGAAGACCCTGTTAAGAAATACCCTAAAAAAGTATTGATTAATGACATTTGGTACAAGCCGGACCCGGAACATGAAGGGCATACTATCATGCAACGCTGGACGGGTGAAGCGTGGGAAGAAATCTTAAGGACTTACAATGAAGTAAGTTTGCGAGAGAAAATCGATCAGAAATTTAATGAACTGAAGCAAACGACTGATCAAGCAATTCAAACAGCGAACCAAAAAGCTGAAGAAGCTTTACGACAAGCCGGCACCATTCCAGACACCGCTAGACTATCCGAGCAGGTAAAACGGCAAGTATTGGAAAGTCAAGATCTAAGTAAGAAGGTAGCTGAAACTTTAAAAGAAACGGATTCCGGAACGATTTATAATAAAATCTACCAAAATATCAGGAATGATTTTGCAGAGCAAAGAGATATTGGACGCGCTTTGGCTGGAATTAATCAAAATATCCGAACACAGTCGGAGAATCTTCAAAGACAATCGGTAGAAATTCAAAAGCAGACCATAGAATTCCAGAAACTCACAGAATCAAACAAACTCTATGAGCGTATCATCGGTACATCCGAAACAGACGCACCAGACAAGCTATCTCGTTTGGTTATGTCTAGCGAGATATTCCAGACGGAAGTCGGGAAGTACAGCACAACGGGTGGTCCGAATATGCTTCGAAACTCACGAGCGGATGACGGGTTGAAATATTGGACGGAAGCCAACGGAAAATTGAATTTCACAAACCACTCTTACTACTTCAATGGTCAAAAACGAATGTTTGAAATAAGTCATGAGGCTATTGTTAAAAGCCCAAGATTTATCGTCAAACGTGGCGCTGACTATATGTTAAATATGCTTGGTTTTGACGCGAACTCACAAAGTTTTAAAATCTATTTTTGCAAACGAAGAAAAGGAGCCGTAGTAGATTACCAAGAAAAACAATTAATATTCAGTAGTACGGGCAGTCCAATTTTTAGTAGTTCAAATGCACTCAAAAAGTCCTTTAAGTTTAACGTTGAAGATTTTGATGAAGGCTATTTACAGTTTGAGTATCTAAAAGCTGACTTGACTAAGTGGGGCGGTTTATTTATGACAGAGTTGGACTTCTACGAAGGCACGGCTGATAGGAAGTGGCAACCATCACCAGATGATTCCAACGAACCACTTGAAGCAGTACGGACACAAGTTACACAACTAGCTGGATCTTGGTCGGTACGCAATCTCAATAGTGCGGGCGACGTACTGGGAGCGATTAATCTCAATCCAGACGGGTCAGTCCGAATCAACGAGGGCTTGCTTTCAGTCGGTGAGAAGACCATTATCAAAGACGGAGTCATCAAAAAATCTATGATCGGCAAGGCCCAGATAGGAACGGCTCACATTGACGAAATTGACGCAAGCACGGCGCGACTTATCAACGTATCGGCTAAGAATATCACAGCGGATGGGCTGACTGCTAATGTTATCAAAGGCGGTAAGCTATCGTCGCTGAATGGTGTTACTGACTTTGATTTACAGACGGGCTGGATTGACATGAACAACAACGCAGTAGGTATCCGAAACCAATTCAGAAATAAACCTATTCAATACCTCGTATTTGGAGAGGGGTCTATTAGCGGTAAGCCGGGGTCATATACCGCCTTAATGTCAAATTCTAACAAGCGGGTGGCGATGGACGACGGAAGCGCTGGGATTCAAATTTGGAACACGAACGACAACACGACGGCCGTTAATATTTATGGTGATATGGTTGAGTTTATGTACAATGCGACAGATCCAAAGTCAATCGCAATAAATACGGTTACTAACGTCATTTGGAATATCGAGGATATTATACTTTCAAGCTATGGAAATTACGGATTGAAAGCTATATTAAATGACATTTACCGAAATATCAGACAACTTCACGATGTCACCGTCAACCGAGTCGAATATAATTGGACAACAATCGGCCCTAAATAGAAAGGACACTATGAACACAGTAGATAAAATCGTAAACGAGATTGCACAGAAGCTCGCAAGCTCAATCGTAGAAGCCTCGAATTACAAGGTCTTGTACGAGGAAGCCCAAGACAAACTCGCTGAAATGCAATCGCAACTTACACAAACACAAGCGCAACTAGAACGCATTAACAGCGTACTAGAAGCAGACCAAGCACTCAAAGAACTCTTTGATGAAGTAGCTGAAAAATTAGAAAAGGAAAAATAATATATGACTTTTAAAGTAGTAAATAAATACGCACAAGACGCCAACCGCACATTTGTAGCAATTCGTCAAGAAAATCCATATACGGCCTTTGACCGTGTATTGATTGGTGACCGTACCAACGACACAGACGAGGCTCTTATCGAGGCGGTACTTGGCCAGATTGCGACAGAGTTCAATCCAGCCGACGGGGTGAAGAAGTTGCAAGAAGACTTGCACACGCAAGCTGAAAGCTATGAAGAAAAGCTAGCTGAAAAAGACGCTAAAATCGCTGAAGTAAAAGCCGTGGCAGATTGGGCAGTTTTGGCGCGTGTTACTGACGTAGATCACCCGTTAGATCCGACCGTCTTTAAACGTGGTTTGGAGTTGGTTGACCTTGGACAAAATGGTAAAACTTACCAACCACAGGAAATTTTCACGCTTGAAAAACCGGACCATGTTGAGAAATTCCAAGAAGGAAAACGCGTCATGGTCCAAGTAAATCAAGCATTTACCTATAAAGGGGAAACCTTGGAACAGCTTGAAGATTTGGATAAAAACGGAAAAATCGGTATTTGGAAATGGACTGAGCCGAAGGAAACGCCAAAAGCTTCAAATGAGTTAGAAACGCAACCGGCACAATAAACAATTAGAACCAGATAGGGAGGTGGTTAAAATGGCCCTAGTGGACCTAATTGACAAGCTAACGCCGGTTTTAGTTGTGATCATTCCTAGTTACTTTTCCTTCAAGAGCACCAAAACCACAAAAGAGGCGGACCAAAAATTAAGAGATCTTTCAGACAAGATTGACGATTTAGAGAAATCCGTTTTGAATGTGGAAGGGATTGGAGAAGATAACCAGAAAAATCTATCTATTATCGGAAAAGGCTTGCAACGCTTACAGCGCTTTCGATTGCAAGAAAATTTGAAAAATGCCCTTAAAAGAGGGCATACTAACCAGCACGAAATAGAAGAACTTTCCCGCCTTTATGAAAGTTACATTGAGTTGGGCGGGAATGGTGCTATTAAAGTGCTATTTGAACGGTTTTTAGACCTAGAAATAAAAGAGGAAAATTGAAATGAATCAAATTACTGAAATTGTCGTAGCTAGTTCTTTAAGTATCTTAACCGCGCTTATCGGTATTGTGGCCGGTGCGGTTAAAAACTACTTGGTAACCCGTGGTGGAAAGAAAGCCCTTGAAGTGGTTGAAATTTTAGCTAAAAATGCCGTTAATGCTACCGAACAAGTAGCGGACAAGTTGGACATCCATGGGAAAGACAAGCTTGAATACGCTAAAACAAGCCTTATTGAAGGGCTTGAAGCACACAATATCTATTTAACGAACGATCAGTTGAATACGTTTATTGAATCCGCTGTAAAAACAGCAAACGAAGCTTGGAAAAATTGAGGTAAAAAAACATGGATAAAGTAAAACTATTTCAAGACGAAGTGTTAGGCCGTGGGTTTGATATCGACGGTTGGTTTGGTTGGCAATGCTGGGACGGTTACGCTAAATATTGCTTATGGCTTGGTGTCCCGTTTGCTAACTGTACAGATTCCGGGTATGTGAAAGACCTTTGGGAACAGCGTTATAGCAACGGGATCTTGGACTATTTTGATGAAGTTGAAATTATGCAAGGCGGAGAAGTAGCTATTTTCATGGAAACAGCAGTAACGCCAGTTTCACACGTTGCTATTTTTGTAGGAGACATTGACGGTTCCCAAGGTTGGTTCCTTGGTCAAAACCAAAGCGGTGAACCTGGACCAAACGGGGGCGCTAGCTTTGATTTAGCTATCTATCCATATAGTGCGCTTTATCCTACTGCTTTCCGACCAAAGGGCGAACCGTTAGAAAAAGAAGAATTGAAAGAAATCATTACGGAAGTCATGGACAACCATGAAGTTCCATTCTTCCCTGAAGACGCTACTTTCACGGTGGGCGATAGCCCTATTAATGTCCGCCGTTATCCAGATTTAACTGGTGAAATCGTGGCGACTTACCAGCCGGGTGAAAAGGTTCACTACGATTCTAAGGGTACTAATGCTGGATTCCGCTGGATCTCTTACGTGGGAGAATCTGGAAACCGGAATTATATGGCTATTGGTCCCGTGGATGAAGCCGGCAACCGTACTGATTTATGGGGTATGCTTGAATGATTGGATTTAATTCAACGAATTTGAACCAAACGAAGGGCGGGGAAGTCATTAAACAAGGTGACTTTTCCTCCCTTTTTGAGTTTGAGCTTTTAGACTATGAAAACAAAAAAATTACTAGCCTAGATGGTCAAACGGCAAAGGTTCGTCTTGGAAACAGCAAAGGGAAGATTGAAATTGAATCCCTTGTAGAAAATTCCAAGGTTAGTTTTAAAATCGGTAAAGTCTTACCAGTTGGAATTTATCACATTGAAATTGAAGCTGGTAACTATGTCTTTCCGAGTGATAGAAGCGCTAAAGTTGACGTTATCCAATCAGTTGAGGAATACACTAGCGAGCAAGTTCAAGACCTTGTAAAAGAAAGTGAAAAAGATAACCTCCCTGAATTGGTGGATCTTTACAACCTAGCCAAAATTTAAACAGATAAGGAGAAATAATGAGTTTAAACACTGAACGACTTACACGATTTGCCCAAGCCGTAGGGCTTGATATCAAGGAAATCAAGCGCGAATTGGCAAACAAGGCTGAAAAAACTGAAAACGGTCGAGGTGGAATCACACAGCAACAACTAGAAACAGCTATCCAGGGCGTGAAAACGGCCATCCTTGGAGAAGGTACGCCGGAAGAATTGGATACGCTGAAAGAGATTGCTGACAAGATCAAAGCGGGCGAAAATCCAGATAGTGCCATCATTGCCAAAATGACGGAACTGGGCCAAAAGTTCACCGACTTGGAAAACCTTGATTTAGTGGCAACTTACACCACAGCGAAAGAGTGACGGCCATGAATAACATTATTGAAGTTATAAAAGCGATTGGCCGGGATATTAAGGCGCTGACTTCAAAACAAGCTGAATACTTGAAAGAAACAAAGGCTTATGAACTATTCCCGACCTATTCCACGCTTCAAAACCAAATGACGGAAAACATCAAGACCAAGCACCTAGAACTTGGTCTGGACGCTCTTATTGATGATAAATTAAAAAATGGCGGTGATCCATTCGTCACCAAGTCAAAAATTCCAGTGGTGGACACAAGCCAGCTTGCAACCAAAAACGATCTGGAAGAATTGAAGCGAAGCGCTGGCACTGGGCAAGCCAACGAGTACGAAATCCACGGAACTGGTATGCCTAACGGGCGAGTTACTGCCCCAGTTGGTACGACATACGTCGATACCAACGCGACGAATGGCGCTCTTAAATGGATCAAGAGACGAGGAACTGATAATCAAGGCTGGGAAGTCTTGACGGGTGATACTGGTTGGAAGAAGTTAAAAACACTCTCGACGTTAGGGGCTTCTGCCTTACACGTCAGACGAATTAACAATCAAGTGACGTACAAGTTCGAGGGGTTACAATGGGGATGGTTTGGAATACTTCGTCGTGGCGCTCCGGGTTACGCTACACATCCGAGCAATCGAGAAAAGAAAGTATTCATTTTAAACAATGGAGAAGTTCCGTATGGTTTTCGAGCGCCTTTCTCGTTAATCGGTCAAATATTCAACGACAATGGTGTACCGTATGGTACATGGTATATAGGTTCTGCTACCGACGCTAATCATTTAAGGTTTCAGTTTTTAGATCCCGTACCGACTGACCGTGATATTGGCGATATTCGAGTATCTCTGATATCTTATGTTACGGATGACCCTTGGCCGGTAACTCTATAATTTATTAGATATAAGACACACACCCTCCCATTTTTGGGAGGGCTTTTTTGTTGTCTGTTATAACGGCAATTTTTAAAATTGTCTATTATAACGAAAAAAAGCCCTTTTAGGCTCACTTTCTCAACTATACGGGCAAAAAATGAATACGATTTGACTACGGTTTATTTCAATTATCCGAAATTATTTGATAGGTATTTTTTCTAAAAATACCGTGTTTTCAATCTGTTAGAAAGCTATCAGTATTTAATGGTAACCATAGATTG
>NZ_JBYQGU010000019.1:0-34283 GCF_058200455.1 Streptococcus sp. SCPM-O-B-15294 (M123)
GAGTGGGCTCTACTACGCTGATTTCATCAGCTTTTACAGCCCTACTCAACTGTGCGGAGGTGGAACGACGAAATCGAATTCTAACGAATTACCGATTTCTGTCCCACTCTCTTATTTTGATCTCCTACTGCTTTTTATGTTTATCTATGTTATAATGATAAAAAAATAAGAAGCGAGTATCATTATGACTGTTGCAACTTTTGGAACTAAAGAAGAAAATGTAGACTATGTCAATCGTTATGGAGTCTACGCTGTGATTCCAAACCCTGAAAAGAATAAAATCATCCTGGTCCAAGCTCCAAATGGGGCTTGGTTCCTACCAGGTGGTGAGATCGAGGCAGGAGAAGATCATTTCTTGGCACTCGAGCGCGAACTGATCGAAGAGCTGGGATTCACTGCGACCATCGGCGAGTATTATGGACAAGCAGATGAGTACTTCTACTCCAGTCACCGTGACACCCACTACTACAATCCTGCTTATATCTATGAAGTAACTGACTTTGTAGAAGCTCAAAAGCCACTAGAGGATTTCAATAACATTGCCTGGTTCCCCATTGACGAAGCCATTGAAAAGTTAAAAAGAGGAAGCCATAAATGGGGAATCAAAATGTGGAAATCTGCCCAAAAATTGTAAGCGACTTCTTTCACAAAATAAAAAAAAGTGCTATAATAAATGGAGAAAGAGCTTAGGAGGATCTCACATGAAGCTTATGAATACAACAAATAGTCATGCTAATTTGGTCAAAAGTCAATTAGAAAGTACCGATGCTACCCTTGTTGAGGTCTATTCAGCTGGTAACACCGATGTTATCTTTACCAAAGCTCCTACTCATTACGAATTGCTGATTAGTAACAAACACCGTGCCATTCGTGAAACAGAAGTTGAAAAAATTCGTGAGTTCTTTTTAAAACGCAAGATTGATCTCAAAATCATCGACCAATCTACTATTAAAACCCTCTACTCCGATAAACTGATCGAAATTTCTTTCCCAATTATTTAGTAAGGCCATTCCGCCTTACTTTTTTATTGCCCTGACGATGGACACGATACATCATTCTAGCCACCAAAAAAGAAGTTCCTTTATGGAACTTCTTTTGATATCTTTTATTTGGCTTCAAAACCTTCTGCAACTGCGTCTGCAAAGTTTTCTTCTACAATGCTTGCACAGTGATCACAGATGGTTGCATGGTAGTGGCGTTCTGCAGTTGTTGGGTCGATACGACGGCAACGGTCACAAACTTCACCAGTAGCCCGTTCAACTGTGAAGGCTACATCTTCAAAGGCCACTGCACCTTCTGGAGCTGGTCCTTCTGCGATAGTTAATTCAGAGACAATCAAGAGTTGGGCAACATTGCTATCAACAGCTCCAAGAAGAGTTTTCACCACTTCGTTTGGATAAACGGTCAAGTGAGCTTCAAGAGATTTACCGATGACTTTTTCATTACGCGCTTCTTCCAAGGCTTTTTGCGCTTGGCCACGGAAGTCCATAAAGGCTGACCAAGTATCCAAGATTTCTTCTTGGTTGGCAAATGTTTGAGCTTCTGGCAATTCTGACAATTGAACAAAATCTTCGGCTTCAAACTCAAGATATGACCAGATTTCTTCCGCAGTGTGAGGAAGGATTGGGGTCAAGAGTTTGGTGATTTTCACAAGGATGTCATAGAAGACAGTTTGCATTTGACGGCGTTCGAGTGATTTAGCACCTTCAATGTAAACAACGTCTTTAGCAAAATCAAGGTAGAAGGCAGACAAATCAACATTGATAAAGTTCACCAAGGCCTTGTAAATTGTCAAGAATTCAAAGTCTGCATAAGCATCACGAATGGTCTTGACAAGTTGGTTAAAGCGGATGGTCATGTACTTATCAACTGAACGAAGTTCTTCGTAAGCTACTGCATCCTCAGCTGGGTTAAAGTCAGAAGTGTTAGCAATCAAGAAACGAAGAGTGTTACGGATCTTGCGGTAAGTTTCAGAAACTTGGCTCAAGATATCCATAGAGATACGCACGTCGTTGCTTGAGTCTACACTGGTTACCCAGAGACGCAAGATTTCCGCACCAAATTGTTTTTCAACATCGCTTGGAGCAATGGTGTTGCCAAGAGATTTAGACATCTTCTCACCTTTACCATCCAAAGCAAAACCTTGTGACAAGATTTGTTTGTATGGTGCGACACCATGGTTGGCTACAGATGTGATGAGTGATGAGTTGAACCAACCACGGTATTGGTCTGAACCTTCTAGATAAAGGTCGGCTGGGTATTTGAGTTCTGGACGGTTCACTACCACCCCATTCCATGATGAACCTGAGTCGAACCATACATCCATGATGTCTGTTTCTTTCTTGAACTCACCATTTGGTGAACCTGGATGGGTAAATCCTTCTGGCAAGAGGTCTTTGGCATCCCGTTCCCACCAGATGATGGAACCATGTTCTTCAAAGAGTTGAGCGACATGCTCGATGGTTTCAGCTGTCATGATTGGTGTACCATCTTCAGCGTAGAAGATTGGGAGTGGGACACCCCAAGCACGTTGACGAGAGATAACCCAGTCACCACGGTCACGAATCATATTGTACAGACGGACTTTACCCCACTCTGAGTGGAACTTGACTTTTTCAATTTCATCCAAGATTTCTTGACGGAATTTAGATACAGAAGCAAACCATTGAGGCACAGCACGCCAGATGATTGGTTTTTTCGTACGCCAGTCAAATGGGTAAGAGTGAGAAATTTCTTCTTGAGCAAGAAGGAGGCTACCTAGTTTTTCAATAACTGTTGGCACAACCTTGTCGTAGAATTGACCTTCGAATTCCTCACCAGCATTGGCCATCATGATCCCGCGTTCGTTGACAGTTACAGCAACTTCTAGACCATTAGCAACACCGACATTGTAGTCATCCTCACCAAAACCAGGGGCAGTATGGACGATACCAGTACCGGAATCTGTTGTAACGTGGTCACCGAGGATAACAAGTTCATCTACGGCCGTATCCCATGGGTGTTCTGTCACGATGTGGTTCAATTCTTGACCACGGTAAGTAGCCAACACTTGAACATCCGCCCAACCGAATTTCTCAGATAAGCTGTTCAACAATTCTGAAGCGACCACAAATTTACGAGATTCGCCAGCTGGTTGCACCAAGACATAATCAATATCAGCACCAACTGTCAACCCGCGAGAAGCTGTGATGGTAAATGGAGTTGTTGTCCAAACAACGATGTAAGTATCTGTATCAAGGACACCTTTTCCATCTTTGACCTTGTTGGCATAGTAAAGGGAAGTTGAAACCAAGTCATGGTATTCAATTTCCGCTTCAGCAAGGGCTGACTCTGATGACCATGACCAGTAAACTGGCTTAGCTCCACGGTAGATGTAGCCTTTGTTAGCCATCTCGCCGAAGACACGGATTTGCGCCGCTTCATAATCAGGCGTCAAAGTTACATAAGGATTTTCCCAGTCACCTGAAACACCCAAACGTTTGAAGTCTTCGCGCTGTTTATCTACTTGAGAAAGGGCGTAGTCGCGGCAAAGTTTCAAGTACTCAACCAAGTCCATTTCTTTGCGTTTGACACCTTGTTTAGCCAAGACTTGCTCGATTGGCAAACCGTGTGTATCCCAACCTGGGATGTACGGTGCATAAAAACCTGACATAGACTTAGAACGAACAATGATATCTTTTGAAATCTTGTTCATAGCATGTCCTACGTGGATATTTCCGTTGGCATAGGGAGGGCCATCATGCAAGGTGAAATGTGGTTTTCCTTGGTTCAATTCTTGACGACGTTGATAAAGCTTTGCTTCTTCCCATTCTTTTTGCCAAACTGGTTCTTTTGTAGGCAAACCAGCCCGCATAGGGAACTCTGTTTTCCCTAAATTTAAAGTCTCTTTGAGTTTCATGGTGTCTCCTCTAAAAAATAATCATACAAAATAAAAGACCACGACCTCGCCAAAAAGGACGACAAGTCGTGGTACCACCTTCATTCAAGAAAGAGAATCCTCTCTTTCTCCTCTTTTGTCGCTAACGCTGACCAGCGTTAGTGGTTACTCATTTCACCACTAAGATTTGTAAAAGGATCAATCCTATCAAAGGAAGTACAGGTCTTCCACCATCACCTGCTCGCTAAAACTATTTGATAAGATCACTGTTTTTACAGATTATAAAATTGAAACAGATTCCCGTTGTTCTTCCCCTTCTGGTGCATCAATATCAGCAACTTCTGGAGCATCAATGTCAGCAACTAGAGGAGTTTCTACAACAATTTCATCAATAGAATCTTGATCTACCTGATTTTTTTCTGCTTCTTCCAAAGCTTCTTGAACTTTTTCATTCAATCCTTCAAAAGCTTGAGTCGCAGACAATTCACGGTTTACAGCTTCAATATGTTTTTGCAATTCTTCAATTTCTGCGCGTGAGAATTGACGAGTCAAATCAATTGCTTCATCATCGTAGTTATGATGAACTGTTTCTTCCAAAGCTTTTTCGACTACTTCACGGAAAGCTTCATCACTTGTTTGAATATACATAGCAGTTGGGCGAAGAATTTCATCCCATTCTGGTGTATCAATGATGCTCAATTGGCTTTCGATAGTTGATTTCAAACGTTGGTGGAAGACACGCGTCTTATTCTTCAATTCTTCCGTTTCTACGGCAACTTTCTTGGCATTGTCTGTAGCATGACGAAGAATTTCATTTGCTTTTGCTTTTGCTTCTTCAACTAAATGGTGAGCATCTTGCTCCGCTTGACGAACGATTGTTTCTGAGCGTTCATTTGCCGCATGTTTCACACGTTCTGCTGTATCTTGAGCGATCAATACTGATTGACTCAAAGAGTCTTTCATTTCGTCAAAGTAGTTCAAGCGCTCTTCCAACGCACTAATTTTTGTTTCCAATTCATGATTTTCACGAACTAATTTTTCATAGTCTCGGTAGACCATGTCTTGAAACTCTTCAACTTCTTTAGCATCGTAGCCTCTAAATTTTACATAAAAGCGTTTATCTTTGATTTCTAAAGCTGTAAGTGCCATAGTTCCTCCTTATTTTCTACTGGAAAATACTTCAACCGTTAATTTGTATTTTCCACTTTTTGATAGGCCATTTTCTGATAGTATTTTAAATCGGCCATACTTTCGAACACTAATTAAATCTGCTACTTGGATCATCCGACTAGGATTATCAATAGTGGCATAGTTTACCTTTACCTGGCCCGACTGAACCAATTGAACAGCTACAGACCGAGCAAGTTTAAAGGTAGAAGCTACTAGTTTATCAAGTCGAACACTAGTAACCAATAGGTCTTTGAGTTTGGATGGTTCGTCTACGGTGATAGGTTCTCGACAGTCAATCTCACGAATCTTCACAGATGCTTTTGCGATCTTCTTAAGATTCTCTTTAAAATAAGAGGAGAAACGTTTATCCACATAGATATGAATCTTCCCTTGTCCAACTAGAATATCACCAAAAGACTTTCTTTCTATGCCTAATTGATGGAGAAGCGAACCCAAAACTTGAGAGTGACTTAACCGATAAAACTTATCCGGATAAAGAACTTCTAACAGGCTCATTTCAAAATCAGATGCCTCTAACTGATAGTAGCTAGGAGCCACAATCACTCGTGCATATTCTGTAGGATAGATTTCTGCACTTGAAAACACCTGCAAACCATGGTGGGCACCAATTTGTCGTAAAATATCAACCTGATGTGGATTTAAAAAGGAAGTCAGTTCAAAACTATACTGTTGCTCCACTCGAGCTACTAATTCTAGAACTCGATCGATAAAGACGTGGTCTTCTGGACTATAGTGTTGATAAAATCCCTTGGTCATATAAATTGCACCAAAAATTGAAGGACAAACCGTTCCACTACGGATAGAGCAAGTAAGGCAAACATGACTGTAAAGTCTAACCCACCAAATTGCAAAGGAATCTTTCTAAATAGGCTCAAAAATGGTTCGACGATCCGTTGAACCATTTTAGCTAAAGCCGATTCTGATGCATTTGGAAACCAACTAAGCAAAGCATAGATGATTAGTACTAGCTCAAAAACCTGAAAGAAATTTCTAACTAATTGTAGGACAAACATATTAACGATTTCGTTTCATATCAAAGTCGTACTCAGCAACTTCGACATCATTTGGAAGGCGAATATCTTCAATATTCACAACGACATTGATTGGTGTTAATAAGTACATAGTACTTGCAACACGACGTAGATTCCCGGCTAATACATAGCGAGCACCATCCAAATAATCCAAACATCTTCTTGCTTGAACTTCTGTCATGTATTGGAAGTCAATAAGAATACTTTCGTTTGCCAACAACAAGTCGACAATTTCAGTTGCTTCTTCGTATTTACGAGGATAGCGAACATCAATTGTAATCTTTTCATCTGCAGCAGAACGATTTCTTGCCAACTCTTGTTGACGTTGATGAAGTCGAGTAATATTTTCAGAAGATGATTTTTGAGATGAAGCTGATTCAACCACTGCTGTAGGAGCTACTTGTGGACGACTTGCTGCAACAGGAGTAGGTTTCTGCTCCTTAGCAGCTACCACAGCTTTTTGACGTGGTTTTGATGATGGTTGTACTGGTTTAGGGGATGCTACAGGTTGGCTAGCACCGACTGCTTGAGCAGGCGCTTCTTGCACATCATACTCATCTCCATCTTCAGTAAAATAATCAATCAATCGATCAAATCTATCTTTAAATGACATAATTCTTTCCTATTTGAAAAATGAGGTCCCAATTCGCACAAAAGTCGCACCGTTAGCAATCGCCACATCATAATCACGACTCATTCCCATGCTTAACTCTGTAAAGGGCATATTTTTCAACTGTTTCTTTTGTAATTCTTTTTGAAGTTGGTGAGTTGCTGCAAATATGGCTTGCAACTCGTCCTGACTTGCCTCAAAAGGAGCCATCGTCATTAATCCAACAATTTGTAGGTTATCCAAGCCTTCTAGTTCAGGAAGAATCGCATCGAGCTCTTCAGGAGCAAATCCATGCTTGCTTTCCTCTCCAGAAATATTGACTTGTATAAAACATTTAATTGGGTGACTCGCCCTTTTTTGAATTTCTTGGGCAAGCTTCATAGAATCTAAAGCATGGAAGTAATCTACAAAGTTGATAACTTCTTTTACTTTACGACGTTGGAGACTACCGATCAAATGCCAGGTAAGTCCCTCATCTTTTAGAGCTTGGTATTTTTCTAGAAATTTATCAACACGGTTTTCACCGATATGACAGACTCCTGTATCAACCAAAGCCTTAGCTTGGTCGATACCGACATACTTAGTAACAGCAATCACATTGACCTGATCCGTGCGGTTTGCTGTTTCCATTGCTTGTGCAACCTGCGAGAATATTCGCTCTTTATTTTCAATCAGATTCATTCTTAACGATTACGGAAAAATGGTGGTGTTTCCAACTCATCATCTTCTGAAGAAGAATCTACATAGCGTTCAACTTGACGACCAGCACTAGTATCAGACTGACGTACAATGTTTTCACGACGAATGTCCCAATCTCCAAACGCAGATCCACGAGGTGTTTCTTGTTTGGCACGTGATTGAGGAGTAGGCATTTCGATTTCTTCCTTCAAATCGAATTCGCGATCGAATTGTGGAGTTTGTGGACGTTGTTCACGAGGTCCAGTTTGGTAATAACGTGCTGAACTTGGTGCATGAGATGCAATTCCACTAACTTTTTCAACTTTGTCCTGACGAACACCAGTTGCGACAACCGTTACGCGGATTTCATCTTTCATTGATTCATCAATAGATGTACCGAGCCAAATGTTTACGCCATGACCAGCTGCTTGGTTAACAATTTCAGAAGCTTCTTCTGCTTCAATCAAGGTCATATCCAAACCACCAGTAACGTTGACGATCACATCTTCAGCACCGTCAATGGTTGTTTCAAGGAGTGGTGAGTAGATAGCTTTACGAGCAGCTTCAATGACACGCTCTTCACCATTACCTACACCAATACCCATCAAGGCATTTCCTTTGTTTTCCATAACGGTCTTCACGTCAGCGAAGTCAAGGTTAATCAAGCCTGGGCTTGTGATCAAGTCAGTGATCCCTTGAACCCCTTGGCGAAGGACATTATCTGCTTCGCTCAATGCTTCAAGAAGTGGCGTTTTCTTATCTACAATTTCTAACAAGTTGTTGTTAGAAATGATCAACAAAGTATCAACATGCTCGCGAAGTTCATTGATCCCTTCGATCGCAAAGTTTCCGCGTTTTGTTCCTTCAAATCCGAAAGGACGAGTTACAACGGCTACTGTCAAAGCACCAACAGCTTTGGCAATACGAGCGATGACTGGTGCAGCACCTGTACCAGATCCTCCACCCATCCCTGCAGTGATGAAGACCATGTCTGCACCTTGCAAAGCTTCTGTCAATACTTCTTCACTTTCTTCTGCGGCTTTACGACCAACCTCAGGTTGACCTCCAGCACCCAAACCACGAGTCAACTTAGGACCCAATTGGATAACTGTTTCTGCTTTTGCACTTGAAAGTGCTTGTACGTCTGTGTTTGCTGCGATGAATTCTACACCAGCAACTCCTTCGTCAATCATGCGGTTGATGGCATTACCGCCACCGCCACCGACACCGATTACTTTAATAACTGCACCTTGTGCCGCTGCTGTGTCAAATGAAAATGTCATAAATACTTACACTCCTTAATCAAACATATTACCGATTAAATTCTTCATTCGGTCTGTAAAGGTAGTTTTTTCTTCTTGTTTTTGCTCTTCAACTGGATGTTGTTGCTCGACGTTTACTACAGGCTCAATTTCTTCCGGTACATATGCTGGAACAACTGGTTGCTGTACTGGTCGTTCAAACTGAACTGGTTGCTGACGAAGACGTTGATCTCCATGTACAGCAGCCTGAGCAAGAATATCTACATCTGTGAGATTTCCAGCATATTCAGACAAGCTAATCACGTGGGCAAAAGCTGGATTGCGGATTCCAATTTGATTTGGAACATACAATTTCACATTTACACCAAAGACTTCTTGTGCCAAGTCTTCAATACCAGGGAGAATAGCGCCACCACCAATGATGACAATTCCTCCAGGCAAATCAAGCAAATGTCTTCTTTCAAGATCTTGTTTGATTTGGTCAAAGATGTGTTCGATCCGAGCTGAAATAATTTCTGCCAAATATTTTTCAGATACTTGGACAGGTTCTACTTCCCCAATCACCTCAACATGGAAGACTTCGTCGCCAACTGATGGAACATAAGCTTCTCCATAATTGAACTTCAAGCCTTCTGCTAATTTTTGAGAAGTCTTCAACACTTTAGAAATATCTTTAGTAACGTAATCGCCACCTTCTTGATAGATATTTGTAAATTGAAGTTCTTGATTCCGAACAGAAGCTACTGTCGTTTGTCCTCCACCTAAATCAATGACGGTCGCACCAAACTCACGTTCTCCTTCGTTCAATACAGACTTAATCATTGCAAGTGGTGAAATAATGATGTTTTCAACTTGCAAACCAGCACGTTCAACTGTTTTCCGTAAATTATGGAGGACAGTTCTAGGACCAGTATACAAGAGACCACGCATTTCCAAACGGATTCCCATCATTCCACGTGGATCGCGGATTCCTTGGAAACCGTCAACTGTGAACTCTTCTGGAATAAAGGTAATGACTTCACGGTCTGGAGTCATACTCTTTGTCAAAGCAGATCTGACAACATTTTCAACATCTGCATCCGTAATTTCTTTTGAATCACTGGTTACAGGAATCATTCCTTGAGTTGCTTCAATTTGAAGAAGGTTCGCTGGCAACCCAACGTTCACAAGATTGATTGAAATTCCTGCTTTTTCTTCTGCTTGGCTTACTGCACTTTTAATCGCATTAGAAGCAGCCTCAATATCAACAATAATTCCATCTTTGACGCCAGCACTTTTTGCATTGCTGACTCCAATTACATTCATTTCTCCATTGACATGTTCTGCCACCAATACTTTTATTGAACTAGTACCGATATCTAAACCTGTAAAAAAGCCGTTTCTAGCCATTACACCAGTCCTCTCTCTTTTGTTTTCCTATACGTCAATTAATAGCTCCATTTTAGTTAGAACTATCCAAATTTCATTATAACACAAAAATGCCCATAGTGGGCATATTTTCTTTATTTATTTCAGATAATTTATGAGGGTTTACTCAGCGGGAACTTCTTCGTGTTGCTCGGTTACGGCTGCACTCTCATCAGAATCTGTCGAGTTAGCATCAGCTTCTTCTTTTTTGTTCCCTTCCCCTTCTTCTTTTTCTTTCTTTTCCTGAGCTAAAGTAGCCATTGTTTCTGCATTGTAACTATATATCCCTGCTTCCATATCAATGACACTGTCATCTTCAATCAGCTTGCGAATTTGATGGTAATAAGGCAATTTACGCTTGATCTGAGATACAGGCACTAGGACCTTAGTGCCATCCTTCATGGTCAGCGTCACTAAATCCTTCGTCACCTTGCTCGGTGTCAAGTCCACTGACTCAATTTCATCGCGCACAGAAGATGGTATTTTCCCCAGTTGTTTGACGAATTGTCGGACCAATTCTCGATCAGAAAAACGAACGGCTAGATAAGCTTTAGGAAGCTGATCCGCAGCAACTGGCGTCTCTACCACTTCCCCATTCTCTAAAATGGGATAGTGATCTTCCTCCGTCACATAGTAACCAAAGACCTGGTATTCCTCCACCTGAACCTTAAACGTCGTAGGGAATGCATAAGTCATCGAAATATCTTTGACCCATGGACTCGCCGCCTTCATATTGGCAAGATAGCGATCCCGATTCAAAAAGGTTGTCAGGGTATAATCCCGATCTTGGATCTGACTCTTTTCAAACAACAAGGTCTGATCCGCATTTTTATTCCCTGAAAATTCGATAATTTTTTGCTTAGCTAAGGGCGTTAAAAGATAGGCAGAAAAGAGAGCAATCAGGGTACTGATCACCAAAACTGGAATAGCTCTGTAGATGTGACGTCTCGCAATTCGGCCTTCCTTTTTGGCCTTCTTCGCTAGTTCCTCTTCTTCGAACCTATCTTCTGAAGGCTCTGTTAGGTAGATGATTTTTTCTTCTTCATCCTCTTCGTCTATTTCGTCAGGAAGAGTTTCTTGCACTTCCTCCTCAGCTACATTAGCTACATTCTCATCTTCCTCTACTTCTGCAGACTTGCCATCTTGCCCATCTGCATCTGGATCTTCAGAGAGAGCGTTTTGATTCAGAAGTTCCTGTCTTTCCTTCTCTTCTTGTGCCTTCTTTTCTTTTTCTTCTTGCTCTTCTAATTGTTTTTTCTTTTGATACTCCTGGTTTCGTCTCTGCCATTCAGAGAGCTTGGTTACTTCCTTAGGAGTTTTTTGGTTCTTCTTATCCGTCATTTTTTCCTTTTATTAATTTCTTGATGGACTAGACTGTAAAATTCATCCAAGGAAAGCAATTCATTCGAAGCCTTCATCGCTTGATGATAGCTTTCTGCACCTTGGAACAGTTTATCCATCGTTTCTTGCAACCGATCCATGCTCAAATCTGGCTCAGCGATGGTTTCTGCATAGCCTTTTTCCACAAAATATTGAGCATTTTCAATCTGATCTCCCCGACTAGCCTCTTTCCCTAGGGGAACGATGATATGGAGCTTATCCATGGCCAGGAGTTCAAAAATCGTATTGGCACCACCACGGGTCACTACTAGGTCTGCCTTTTGGAGCAAAGGAAGATAGTGATCCGTCACGTAATCCACGCGATAAAGATGAGGTGCTTGTTCATTCAAGGAAGAGTCCCCTGTCAAATTAATGACATTGTAGCTTGCCAACAAGGCTTCTCGATGATTTGTGACAAACTCATTGAACACTCGCGCGCCAGCAGAGCCACCCACAAAGAGGAGGGTTGGCAACTGTGGATCAAATTGAGCAAATACTGCTTCCAATTCTTGTGGGATTGGAAGGGCTTCCTGATGAACCTTGGTCACAGCTCCCACATGTTGGGCTTTCACTAGGCTTTTCGGCTGTTCAAAGGTTGTGAACATTTTTGTCGCAAACTTATAGGCAATTTTATTGGCCAAGCCCATGGAACGGTCGGATTCATGGACCAATACAGGAACAAAACAGAGTCGTGCAGCCACTACCGGAGGAACAGAAACGAAGCCTCCTTTAGAAAACAAAACCTGTGGCCGTACACGAAGCATGATCCAAATTGATTGGAGAATTCCCCAGAAGACCTTGAAGATATCCAACATATTTTGCCAAGAGAAATAACGGCGCAACTTACCCGTCGCAATCGAATGGAAATGGATGTCCAAACCAGACTTCAAAATCTCTTGGTGTTCAATCCCTTTCTTGTCTCCAATATAATGAACTTCCCAACCATCCTCGATGAAGCGAGGGATGAGGAGAAGGTTCAAGGTCACATGCCCAACTGTACCTCCCCCTGTAAATACTATTTTTTTCATATTATTTTTTCAACTCTTCTACTGTTTTAAGGAACTCATCGCCTCGCACTTCAAAATTCGCGTACATATCCCAGCTGGCATTGGCTGGACTAAGCAAGATGATATCACCCGACTCTGCTAATTCAAAGGCTTTGCGCGTTGCATCTGCCACATCCGCCGCATCTAGATAGGCAACACCCGCTTGATCCGCTGCTCGTTTCACCCGTTCAGCAGACTCTCCAAGGATGACCATCTTTTTAAGACCAGTAATATCTGGCACCAATTCATCAAACTCATTGCCTCGGTCCAAGCCACCAGCGATCAAGATGACATGAGCGTTATCAAAGCCAGACAAGGCTTTTTGGGTTGCTAAGATGTTGGTAGACTTACTATCATTGTAGAATTTCACCCCTTCAATCTCAGCTACATACTGCAAGCGGTGCTTCACCCCGCCAAAGGCTGATAAGGTTTCTTGGATAGTTTGATTGTCAACACCACGAAGTTTGGCCACTGCAATGGTAGCTAAAGCATTTTCTACATTGTGGCTGCCTGGTACTCCGATTTGGTCTGCTCGCATAACGGCTTCACCTCGGAAGTAAAGGACACCATCCTCTAAATATGCTCCGTCTACCTTTTCTTGGGTTGAAAATGGCACCACAGTAGCCTCTGTTTGCTGAGCCAAGTCTTTGGCTAGATCTTGGTTAAAGTTTAGTACCACAAAATCCTTGGCAGTCATATTCTTTTGAATCGCCCATTTTGCAGCTACATAGCCTTCGAAAGATCCATGGTAATCCAAGTGGGTCGGCATCAGATTGGTAATGACTGCGATTTCTGGGTGAAAGGCTTCAATCCCCATCAATTGGAAAGAAGATAATTCCATTACCAATGTGTCTTTCGCTGTCGCTGTTTGAGCGACTTGACTAGCAGGAAAACCAATATTTCCAGACAAGAGACCGTTTTGTCCAGCGGCAGTTAATACTTCTCCAATCATGGTAGTGGTGGTTGTTTTTCCGTTTGAACCAGTGATTCCGATGATGGGCGCTTCTGAAACGAGGTAGGCCAATTCAACTTCGGTCAAAACAGGGATGCCTTTTTCAAGGGCTCGTTCAACCATAGGATTCGTGTAAGGAATTCCAGGGTTCTTCACCATCACTGCAAAGTCTTCATCCAAGAGTTCCAGTGGATGTCCTCCTGTCACAACTTTGATTCCTTCTTCCAGCAAGCTTTGGGCTGCAGGATTTTCTTCAAAGGCTTTGCCATCATTCACCGTTACGATAGCTCCTAGGCGATCGAGTAGTCGTGCTGCAGATTCTCCAGACTTAGCCAATCCTAAAACAAGGACTTTTTTATTTTTAAATGTTTCAATGACGTTCATAGCTTTTTTCTCTCCAATTTGTTCACCTTCTATTTTACCCTTTTTTAGACAAATTAAAAAGCCTTAAGACAGCAAAAGAAGCAACACGTATAAAAATGATCGCTTCAGCATCTTTTATAAAAAAAGAGTCGCCATGATTTTATATCACAACAACTCTATTTTATGGAGACAAGCTCTCCAGTTTATTCTGATTTATCCAAGCGTTTAGAAGACTTGGTCGGCAATCGCGAAATATCAACGAGGGCCAGGTAGCCTACAAAAGCAAGGAAGGCACCCACAAAAAATTCTGAAGGCAATTGGAAAATTTGGAAAATCGCTAAGCAAAGGAGGATGACCAAAGAGACTAATAATACGACCAGGGTTACTACATTCAGAGTTCCTCTAATGCTCTTTGGAGCTGCAAAAAGGTAAAAAAGGAGGATCAAAATACCTATAATTAAATAAACCATTTTGTCACTCCTTTCTTATTTCTTATTCAGCTGCAGCTGATTTTTTCTTTTTGTTTGCTTTTTCGCGTTCTGCCTTATTCAAGATTTGTTTACGTAGACGGATTGATTCCGGTGTTACTTCCATGTATTCATCATCGTTCAAGAACTCAAGTGATTCTTCAAGCGTTAAGATACGAGGAGTCTTAATAACCGCTGTTTGGTCCTTGGTAGCGGAACGAACGTTGGTCATTTGTTTAGCCTTGGTGATATTAACAGTCAAGTCATTTTCACGAGAGTTTTCACCGATAATCATTCCTTCGTAAACCTCAGTACCTGGGTTGACAAAGATAGTACCACGTTCTTCGATAGACATGATAGAGTAGGTTGTTGCCTTACCAGCATCGATAGAAACAAGGGCACCACGGTGACGACCGCCAATTTCACCTGGAATCAATGGCAAGTATTGGTCGAAGGTATGGTTCATGATCCCGTATCCACGAGTCATTGACAAGAATTCAGTTGAATATCCAATCAAACCACGCGCAGGAACTAGGAAGACCAAACGAGTTTGACCATTACCTGTTGCAATCATATCCAACATTTCACCCTTACGTTCAGAAAGGCTTTGGATGACAGACCCTTGGTATTCTTCCGGAGTATCGATTTGCACACGCTCAAACGGCTCGCACTTCACACCATCAATTTCTTTTACGATAACTTCTGGACGAGATACTTGAAGCTCATAACCTTCACGGCGCATGGTTTCAATCAGGATTGACAAGTGCAATTCCCCGCGTCCTGAAACGGTCCATTTATCTGGTGAGTCCGTTGGATCTACACGAAGAGATACGTCTGTTTGCAACTCAGCTTGCAAACGTTCTTCAACCTTACGAGAAGTCACCCATTTCCCTTCGCGACCAGCAAATGGTGAGTTGTTGACCAAGAAGGTCATTTGAAGTGTTGGTTCATCGATGTGAAGAACTGGAAGAGCTTCAACTGCATCTGTTGGAGTAATGGTTTCCCCAACGAAGATGTCTTCCATACCTGATACGGCAATCAAGTCACCAGCCTTGGCTTCTTGGATTTCACGACGTTCCAAACCAAAGAAACCGAAGAGTTTTGTGACACGGAAGTTCTTGGTTGTACCATCAAGTTTAGAAAGGGTAACTTGGTCTCCAACCTTGACTGTCCCACGGAAGACACGTCCGATACCGATACGACCAACGAAATCATTGTAGTCCAAGAGTGACACTTGGAATTGAAGGGGCTCATCTGAGTTATCAACTGGAGCTGGGATGTGGTCGATAATGGTGTCAAAGATTGGCGCCATGGTCTTTTCTTGATCTGCTGGATCATCTGACAAGGAAGATGTTCCGTTGATCGCTGACGCATAAACAACTGGGAAGTCAAGTTGGTCATCATCCGCACCAAGCTCGATGAAGAGTTCCAAGACTTCGTCTACTACTTCTGCTGGACGAGCAGATGGCTTATCGATTTTGTTAACTACAACGATCGGCACAAGGTCTTGTTCCAAGGCTTTTTTCAATACGAAACGAGTCTGTGGCATGGTTCCTTCGTAGGCATCTACTACCAAAACAACACCGTCAACCATTTTCATGATCCGCTCAACTTCTCCACCGAAGTCCGCGTGTCCTGGTGTGTCCATGATGTTGATACGAGTTCCGTTGTAGGCAACGGCTGTATTTTTCGCAAGGATGGTGATTCCACGCTCTTTTTCGATATCGTTTGAGTCCATTGCACGCTCTGCCAACTCTGTACGTGCGTCAAGAGTTTCAGATTGTTTCAACAATTCGTCAACGAGGGTTGTTTTACCGTGGTCGACGTGGGCGATAATCGCGATATTACGGATATCTTCTCTTAATTTTGTCATGATTTCCTCTATTGTATTCAAAAATTTATTTTCTAACTGAACGATTATACCACAATTTTAAGCAAATGGCATAACTCAGACAAGTGTAAATGTTTTCATGCTTTCTTTCGAAAATCTTCTTTCTCATTCCCACTCCTAACCACTCTATTCATGAAAATCTTTCACCTCTTTATCTCTTTTCTTCATCCTTTTTCCGAATACTTGTGATTCTCTCCATTTCATGCTATCCTGTCTTTTATGAGATTAGATCAATTACTGGCCCACTACCAAATTCCCCGCAAAGAAATCAAACAGAGCCTAGCCAAAAGGCAGATCCTTGTCGACGGACTTGCTGCAACAAAATTATCCCAAAATGTCGATACAGGTCTCCAAGAAGTTCGCTGGAAGGATCGGATCCTTACCGACTGTTCCCATCACTATTTTCTTCTTCATAAACCCCAAGGACTAGTGACGGCTACCAAGGATGCCCAACATCCTACAGTGTTGGATCTACTCCGAGCAGAAGACCGGACCCCCAATACCTATCCTATCGGTCGACTGGATCGGGATACGACCGGCCTCCTCCTACTCACAGACAATGGACCTCTAGGTTTCCAACTCCTTCATCCCCAATACCATATCGAAAAAGAATACGCGGTAACAGTCAACGGTCCTCTTGAACCCGCTCATATAGAGGAATTTCAAGAAGGAATCACCTTCTTAGACGGGACAACATGCAAGCCCGCCAAACTAAAAATCCTTAACTCCAGTCCTAAAGAAAGCCAGGCCCTGGTCACCCTGTCTGAAGGGAAATTTCATCAGGTGAAAAAGATGTTTCTCTCTGTCGGTGTCAAGGTAACTAGCCTAAAGCGAATCAAATTTGGAGATTTTTTATTAGACCCCGACTTAACAACAGGTGATTACCGCCCCTTGAACCAAGAGGAATTGAAAATCATTAAAAACTACTTAGAAAAAAGTGGATAAAACAAAAAAAGCTTTAGTTTTAAAGCTTTTTTTGTTTTAGTTAATCCCTGAAAGTTGTGAGATAATTACGATAAACATAACTACAGAAAGCACAATCCCTACGATAGAAAGAATTTTTTCTGTGGTATAGTCTAGTCCAGATTCTCTTTGATTTGAACTAGCCAAGACCAATCCTAGGATACCCAAAATCGGACCTACTAATGGAAATACAAAAGCAAGGATGATAGATAGGATCCCCATAACAAGTGAGGCGTTATTCTTTTCTTGCAATTTCTAGAAACTCCTTAAAGTTAATATCATTTTATGATGGCACATCAAGGATCTTTAGCAAAATGTTCCTTGATCTTAGTTCGTCTTGACTTTCCCATCCCAAGAATCCAAACCATAGGACAAGATATAGATATCTTTATAGCCCTGTTTTTTCAAGAAGAGAGCCGCATTGGTCACACGGGACCCACGACTGTTCTCATAGAGCAAGACTGGTTTATCTTTGCGAAGAGCAGACAGACTCACTTTTAACTGGTTAGAAGGAATATTCCGAGCTCCCAAAATATGCTTAGCGTGGAACTCATTTGGATCACGCAAGTCCACTAATTGGCCTTTGCGGATCAATTCTTCAAACTCTGCATTGTCCACAATTTTTGCTGCCCGACGGATACGGAAGTAATTGTAGCCCATCCAGCCAAACATCCCTAAAACAATCAACCATACTAAAATATTTGTTAAACTCACTTTTCTTTTTCCTCTTCTAAATAACGTAATTCCTGTGCGTGTTCTCTACGTAAGACGGCTTCTGCTTCTAGATAATCCAATTTTTCCATCAGCCCAGCGTCATAGATCCTTTTCAATTCAATCTTCATCAATTCGATGTCGTAAAGTCGTTTTCCGACATAAATGATGATTCCAAATTTTTTCAGAAATTGTTGAACATCGTACAGGGTTTTCATGTGCCTATTCTATCAAATCTTTCAAGTATTTTCAAGATGGCCCCTATTTTATTTACAGGAAAAAATCTCATCCAAACAAAAATGAGCCTCCCAAGCAAGGAAGGCTCGTTTGTTTATTTTCAGATTACAAACCTGGTGCTTGGTCCAATTCAGCGGCAATCATCCAGATATGTTTTTCCAATTCAGCTTTTGCACCAACAAAGATATCGTTGGTCACGTCATCTCCTTCAGCATCTGTGATATCCAAGGCTTTTTGATAAAGACTTACCAAGTAGCGGAAGATAGAAAGGACACGTCCCAAATTTTCTTCCATAGAGCGTTCGAATGAACCTTTTTCTTCTTGGATGTTGCTGTGTTCCAAGAACTCAACCATGCTAGCGTATGGGGCACCTCCCAAGGTAATCAAGCGTTCACTCACTTCATCAAGAGTCGCATCCAAGCTTTCCATGTACTCATCCATTTTTGGATGCCATACGAGGAAACCACGGCCACGCATATACCAATGCACTTGGTGCAAGGCAATATGAGCGACATAAAGGTCTGCCACTACTTGATTCAAAACCGCTTTTGTATCGGTTAAACTCTTGCTTACTTCACTGATTGTTGCAAATGTTGCTACGTCTTTTGCTGCTTCTTTTTTAATTGTTGTCATAACTAAATTCTCCTTTTTTAGAATTATTCTAATTTAGTTATATTATAATCCTTCTAATTAAGAAATGCAAGAGAAAATGCTTAAATAAGAAAAGTTAGAAAATTGTTTCAGTTCTAATCGTTATTCGTCATCTTTTTTACGAATTATATAAGTATGATTAACTTTTATTTTTTTACAGTCGGTGCCTGCATCGCCTCTTTTTTAGGGCTCGTCATCGACCGCTTTCCAGAAAGCTCCATCATCCGTCCGAGAAGCCACTGCGACCAATGTCAGCAGAACTTAAGAGCTCTGGACCTGATTCCTATTCTTTCGCAAGCCCTTTTTCGATTCCGTTGTCGCTACTGCCAAGGTGCCCTTCCTTACTGGTATGCCCTCTTTGAAGCCTGGAGCGGCCTCCTTTTTTTGCTGTGCTATCAAGGGCTTCTTCCCATTCCTCATCTCCTGCTTCTGCTTGGCAGTTGTGTTTTGGCCATCTATGATTTGCGCTCCATGGAGTACCCTCTCCTTCTCTGGCTAATACTCAACGCTCTTTGCCTACTTTTCACCGGCCCTACCCTCTTAATGGGAGTCTTTCTCTTCTTAGGAATTCTATCTTGTCTTTACTCCATTGGCATTGGAGCAGGGGACTTTCTCTTACTGGCTACTTTTTCTTTGACCCTCTCAGCTACCCAAGTCCTCCTAGTCATGCAAGGAGCTTCCCTTATTGGTCTCCTGGTCTTTCTCTTTAAAAAAGAAAAAGACCGGATTCCTTTTGTTCCCTGTCTTTTTCTGAGTTATCATGCTTTACTCTTTTTTACAATTTTTAGCAGATAAGATTGCTTATTTTGTAGCTTTCGCTTCTAGATAATCTGCAATAGCAGCTACGTCCTTGTCCCCACGTCCAGAAACATTGATGATGATGATTTTGTCTTTGTCCAATTGTGGAGCACGTTTGACCGCTTCCGCAATCGCGTGTGAGCTTTCGATGGCTGGGAGGATTCCTTCTGTCTTACTGAGAAGAAGAAGCGCTTGAACTGCTTCATCATCTGTCGCAGCTACATATTCGACACGACCAGAGTCTTTAAAGAAAGCATGCTCTGGACCAACCCCTGGGTAGTCCAAACCAGCAGAGATTGAGTACACTGGCGCTACTTTTCCATCTTCTCCAAAGACAGCATAGGTCTTCATGCCATCGACAACTCCAACAGTCCCCTTGGTCATGGTCGCTGCGTGCTGATCAGTATCCAAACCATGGCCTGCCGCTTCAACACCGACCAATTTGACTTCTTCATCACCTACATATTGGGAGAAGGCACCAATGGCATTGGATCCCCCACCAACACAGGCAATGACATAATCCGGCAAACGCCCTTCTTTTTCCAAGATTTGGCGTTTAGATTCTTCACTGATCACCTTTTGGAATTCATGCACAATGGTTGGGTAGGGGTGAGGTCCAACGGCAGAACCCAAGACATAAAAAGCATCCAGATCCGCCATCCATGCTCCAAAAGCAGCATCTACAGCGTCTTTCAAAGTCTTAGTACCTGTTTCAACCGCATGAACGGTTGCCCCCATCATTTCCATACGGAAGACATTCAAGCGTTGGCGTTCCACGTCTTCTGCTCCCATGTAGACATCACAGGCCATGCCGAACTTAGCTGCTGCAGCCGCTGTAGCCACACCGTGTTGACCGGCTCCTGTTTCAGCAATCACGCGCGTTTTGCCCATGCGTTTGGCTAAGAGGATTTGCCCCAAGACGTTATTCAATTTATGCGAACCTAGGTGATTCAAATCTTCGCGCTTCAAATAAATTTTTGCCCCACCTAAATGATCTGTCAAACTTTCCGCAAAGTAGAGCGGAGTTTCCCGTCCAGAATAATCTTTCAAATAATGTTTGTATTCTGCGATAAATTCTGGGTCATTTTTGTACTGTTCAAAAGTTGCCTCTAATTGATCCAGCAAGTTTTGAATGGGTTCTGGTACGAAAGATCCACCAAATTGTCCGAAATATCCTTTAGTTTCTGTCATGATTGTGTCCTCTTTTCTATATTTTCAATTCTGTTTATGATTTTTTCTCTCGCTGGTCCTTTGAGCTGCAGTCTCACTGGATCCCTTTGAGATACAAAAAACCTCACACAGAAAAATCTGTGTGAGGACGATTCGATACCGCGGTGCCACCTCAATTGTAGGAAGATATTCTTTCTCCTACATCTCTGACCTGTCTAACAACAGGGTGCACGATAAGGTGTGCTCACCGAATTTTTATTGTTTCAAATTCATCATCATAAACGCATCAGCCCATTTCAAGATTCACCACTGCTTGTTCGCAATCACCACAAGCTCCCTGGAAGTGAGAAAAACCTCTACTTTTCTGATGTCTTGAAGCTATTATAGCTCCCGCTTCTGACTTTGTCAACCCAAAATTTGAAATCGTATTCAATCGTTCGGATTTTAGTCCAAACTAAGATAGATTATCCTTACCCATAGAAGATTGCACCCATTTAAAACACAGATAGGCTAGGTAGCCTCCCAGAGTATTGGTCCACAAATCATCTATCTCAAACACCCGATTGAAATCAAACAAGAGGTCTAACACAATCTGACTAAGCTCGATCCACACACTCATCCCTAGACTAAAGCAAAGGACGCGTTTCCTAGTACCTAGCCAAGGCCAGAGCCACAATAGTTGAAAAACCAAAGGGAACAAGAGAAAGATATTGGCTATATTCTGTACAAGCACCTTGATCAGCTGGAGCAGACTAGTCACTTGACCTAGGTTGATGAGAGAATTAAAGGGAATCAGTAATACGACTACACGCCCAAAATGCTGAATCCCAGGTGTTTCCATCCCTGGTTCAGGCCGCTGGGGAAGAAAACACATGAGGCAGAGCAGGACAAAATAGAAGAAACTGCCACCTAGTAGCAGTTGTCTTCCTTTTTTTGTTAATTGCCCTTGTTCTATCAGCCTGTTGTTACGGTTGAGCTTCTTCAACAATGGCTTTCTCCCGGTCTCTCTTCATCGTATTAGAACGCAATTGTCCACAAGCAGCATCGATATCCGTACCATGCTCTTGACGAACCACGCAGTTGACGCCGTTTTTCTTCAAGGTGTCATAGAAGGCCATCACACGCTCTCTTGGACTCCGGCTATATTGGTCATGCTCACTAACTGGGTTGTATGGGATCAAGTTGACATAAGATAGCTTCTTGATCTTTTTGAGGAGTTCTGCCAATTCCAAGGCTTGCTCGACACCATCATTGACTTCGTTGAGCATGATGTACTCGAAGGTCACCCGACGGTTGGTCGTTTCGATATAGTACTCAATGGCCGCAAACAATTTCTCGATTGGGAAAGCCCGGTTGATTTTCATGATGCTAGAACGCAAGTCATTGTTTGGAGCATGAAGGGATACTGCCAAGTTGACCTGAACCCCTTCATTGGCAAAGTCACGAATCTTATGAGCCAAGCCAGACGTTGAAACGGTAATATGACGGGCACCGATAGCCAACCCCTTGTCATCATTAACCGTACGGACAAAACTTAAGACATTCTTGTAGTTGTCAAACGGCTCACCAATTCCCATCACAACGATATGGCTGACACGTTCATCTTGTCCACGTTCGTCAAAGTATTTTTGAACCAACATGATTTGGGCAACGATTTCCCCGCTGTTCAAATCGCGTTGCTTCTTGATCAAACCAGATGCACAGAAGGTACAGCCGATGTTGCACCCTACCTGAGTGGTGACACAGACTGACAAGCCATAATGTTGACGCATCAAAACTGTCTCGATCAACATGCCATCTGG
Organism: Streptococcus sp. SCPM-O-B-15294 (M123); assembly: GCF_058200455.1. Classification (NCBI taxonomy): domain Bacteria; kingdom Bacillati; phylum Bacillota; class Bacilli; order Lactobacillales; family Streptococcaceae; genus Streptococcus; species Streptococcus sp. SCPM-O-B-15294 (M123). The sequence continues at coordinate 22,488 of NZ_JBYQGU010000019.1, forward strand.
CAATTCAAAGAGGTATTTAACAGTCCCATCTGCCGACTCTTGAACGATTCGTTGTTTCAAAGGATTGATCACGAACTGGTCGTTCAAGGTTTCAATCAAGTCCTTCGATAGGTTGGTCATTTCTTCAAATGACTGGACGCGTTTGCGATAGAGCCATTCCCAGATTTGGGTCGCTCGAAATTTCTTTTCACCATTTTCTTCTGCCCACTCGATCAGTTCTTGTCGAGTCAAGCCATAAATTGAAGGTTTCATCTTATCTCTTTTCTCTCTTTACTTTTGACGGATGACAAAATGGCGTTCTTGCTCACCCTGTGCATCTTTTTTTCTAGACCGCTGACGGTTCTTTTTCTTTGGTTGAGAAGTCTTTTGTTTTTGCTCTTGTTCACGTTCCCGTGGCTGATTTTTGGAGCGATTCCGGCGATTTTGACGACCGCCACGCTTAGCAGAACGATTCCCCTCTTCCTGTTGTTTAGGAGAAGATTTCTTGTCAAAGGATGCTCGACGGGGTTCTGCATTTTCTAGGACAAAATAAGCACAGCCATAGCTACAGTATTCTAATAAATAATCTTCCAGACGGCTGATTTTCTCTGCATCTATGACAGGGCGATCATCTTTATAGAAGCCACGTAGGCGCAACTGTTCATTGCTCCAATCACCGACAATGTAATCAAATTTGGTCAAAACCTCTGAAAAACGCTGACCAAAGACCGTCGCATCAAAGGCATCATTCTGATTCTCAACCAGCTCAAATGTCAATTGTTCTGCTAGCACTTGACTGCCAACCAGACGAAATTCCGGTCCAGGATATTTATTGTAATTAAATAATTCAGGGGATATTTCTTTGCGCATAGCCTTCCTTTATTCATACCTTTAGTTGTAACACTTTATTTTATCATAAATCCCTATCTTTAGATAGAATTTCAACGGAAAAGAGAAAATCTGTAAAAAGTCTGACGATTTAATTTATCTCTTCTTCCTGTCACATTATAAAAAGCAGGCTTTTTCAAAGCCTGCTCAGATGGAAAATAGAGTCTTCTGAAAAACTTTCCTTAGGTGAGTACAGACGTCAGCGAACTTCGTAGAAGTTCCATGACTAATTATTGAGCCTCTTCGCTCTTTAATTTCTGGGCTCAGGCTAAAACAGTTCCCCGAACTGTTTTAGCCTCAATAATTCCGTGTGCCTGAAACAATTGCGTTTCAGGAACTTTTCTCACGGCGGAAAGTTTTTTAGATGACTTCGTCTTCAATCTAAAACAAAGAAGGCAATCTTTGTCTCTATACATGTTCATCAGATGATGAAAGGGGCAAAAAAAGAGTAATTTTTGTATAGCTATTGGCCTTAGAATCAATCTCCATATGATAGGCTTCACCAAATTGAAGATGCAATCGTTGGTCCACATTTTTCAAGCCAACACCTCCTAAACGAAGAAGGGTTTGGTCTGTTGACTCTGACCGGTCAAACCCTCGTCCATTGTCAAAAATCGATACGCAGGCGGAGTCTCCACTGACTTCAGTCGTCACTCGAATGAGACCGGGCCGATCGATCTCTTTAATGCCATGGTAAATCGCATTTTCCACTAAGGGTTGAAGCACTAATTTGGGGAGCTGATAGTCGCCCAACCGTTCATCTTCTAGAATTTCATAGTTGAGCTTCTCACCATAACGTTGCTTTTGAATGAAAAGATATTGGCGGACATGGTCAATTTCATCTCTCAGTAGGATTTGTTCCTGGCCTTGGTTGAGAGCCAGTCGAAAATATTGAGCCAGAGACTTGGTGATATCAACCACGCGCCGACTATCATTAAACTCCGCCATCCAGACAATCGTATCCAAGGTATTGTAGAGAAAATGCGGATTAATCTGAGCCGAAAGTGCCCGCAACTCGTAACGCCGTGCGTTCTGCTCCTCTTCCTTAACCTGTTGCATGAGGTTATCGATTTGGTCCAACATGGCATTAAAAGTTTGAGCGAGGTCCACCAATTCTGGAGATCCTTTGGCTGCAGCTCTCACGTGAGCATCTCCTGCTCCAATCCTCAAAATGATAGCCTGAAGGTCTCGTAAGGGTTTGATCCACAAACGCAGAACAAAGCCGATTCCTATTAAACACATGATCAAAGCTAATAATCCTAGACCAATGAAAGAGTATAGGAGCTGCGACTGAAGCATCTGAAGTCCTTCAAGTGAAGCCACTCCAATCAAGGTCCAATCACTATTTGGAATCGGAACCTGATAGATAAAATTCTGCCCTCCTTTTGCATAACCATCTTTCACAGCAATATAGGGCTGCATGGCCTGCATTTCTTGGCTGGAGGAATAGACCGCCTTTTTAGGATGGTAGACAAACTCATGCTTTTGATTAATGATAAAACTAAAGCCTTGCTTCCCTAGTTGAAGGTGATCCAAGTAAGCCTGAAGGCTATCGTAGCCAATATCCAAGCGTACTACTCCGAGATTTTGTCCAGTCTGATCGACCACTTCTTGGGTAATAGAAACCACCCATTTTTCTTTTTCCGAGGTCAAGGATTCCTTTCGAGCTGGCGTCAAGACCGGCATGGCTCTTTCCTTAATCGCCTCTTGATACCAACTTTCATTCATCATATCTGAAGAAGTCTGCATGCTGATTTTGGTATCTGTCGCTACCAGACGTCCGTCCTTAGTCACCAGGACTGCTGAGACCAGGTCCGGATCCGTTTCAATCATCGTTCGCATCAAGTGCTGAACCGTTTCTTGATCCGCACTCCTATCTTGGGCAAATTGGCGAACAGCCTGTTCCTTGCTAAGCACCGTTGTGGTCTGCTTTAATTTTTTTAGATAAGAGGTTATAAACTGACTGCTTTGATCGATACTATTTCTTGTCGTCCGCTCCGTTAGCTGGCGGATCGTCCCTGAGCTCGTTTGATAATAGAGGCTACCGATAAGACCAAACAGCAAGAGAATGAAGAGAAAAAAGTAGAGGACCAGCTGGATCAGCAAAGGATATCGTTTCATTCATGCTCTCCTTTTTTGTACTGCCTTGGCGTCACCCCAACAACCTGCTTAAAGCGTTGAGAAAAATAGTTCATATCTTCAAAACCAACCTGATCGGCGATCTCATAAATCTTTAAATCTGTCGTGAGAAGCAAGAGCCGAGCCTTCTTCATTCGCTCCTGGATAAGGTATTCTTGAAAGGGAAGTCCCAATTTTTTCTTGATCAATACACTTAGATAAGAGGGACTGAAACCAAGTTGATAGGCCAAATCCTTCAGGGTTAACTGGGAATCTGCTAAACGAGCATGAATAGCTTCTTCCAAGTCTGTCGAATAACCATGACTGACCAAATCTTCGACTTGTGCCTTTTTTCGCTCTTGATCGAGTTTTCCTTTCACCTTTGCTAACATCTCTTCAATATCATCTTTTGAAAAAGGCTTCAGCAAATAATCATCTGCACCTAACTTGATGGCTTTCCTAGCAAACTCAAAGTCATCATAACCGGTCAAAAAAATGATATGACAAGACGGAGATTGCTCTTTAACGAGATGGGCCAGATCCAAGCCATTCATTTGTGGCATATTGATATCGGTTAGAAGGATATCAGCTGGTTGATCTTGAAACTTCTCCCAGGCCTCACGGCCATTTTCTGCCTGGTTGATGACGGTCATTCCAAACTGTTCATAATCCACTAAGGAAGTCAGTCCCTGCCGGATAAGCTCTTCATCTTCCACAATCATGATCGCATACATGTCTTTCACCTACTTGTTTTTGCTAGGCTTATTATAGCAAATTGTAGTTCCAAATGTCTCAGACATAGTCCAATAAATAACCGTAGCCCTTTTCCACCATCTCTGCTTTAGGGATGAATTTGATTGACAAGCTATTGATGCAGTAACGAAGGCCACCTTTTTCCTTGGGTCCATCTGTAAAAACATGGCCCAGATGGGAATTTCCCACACGGCTCCGAACTTCTGTCCGAGTCATATTGAAACTCTTATCTTCCTTGTAGGTTGCCACATCCGGACTGATCGGTCGGCTAAAGCTTGGCCAACCACAACCAGAATCAAATTTATCTTTTGAGGAGAAGAGAGGCTCTCCTGTTACGACATCCACATAAATACCGGCATCAAACTGATCCCAGTAACGATTGGAGAAGGCTCGTTCGGTATCATTTTTTTGTGTCACCGCATACTCTTCAGGAGATAACTTCTTTTTGATTTCCTCATCGCTTGGCTTGGAGTAGCGGCTAGCATCAATAACAGGATAAGAAGCCTGATTGACATCGATATGGCAGTACCCATTCGGATGTTTCTTTAGATAATCCTGGTGGTAGTCCTCAGCCTTGATGAAATTGCTCAGTTCCTCTTTTTCCACTGCTAACGGTTTGTCGTATTTTTTTGCTACCTCTTCAAAGACTTGGTTAATGGTTGGAAGGTCTTCTTGGGAGACATAATAGACACCTGTTCGGTATTGAGTCCCTTGATCATTTCCTTGACGATTCTTCGACGTTGGGTCGATAATCCGGAAATAATGCAGGAGCAATTCTTTCAGAGATACCTGCTTGACATTGTAAGTGATATGAACTGTTTCAGCATGGCCTGTTTGAGGGACTAATTCATACTTGGTGGTATCCCCTTTTCCATTGGCATAACCTGATTCGGCATCAATGACACCCGGAACACGGGAAAAATACTCTTCCACACCCCAGAAGCAACCACCAGCTAGATAGATTTCTCGTTGGTCTTCTGGATTGACTTTTTCTTCCTGCTTTTTGTTTGCTACTGGTGTCTGACTCATGGACGCTTTTTTGATCTGCTCAGTCGTCGCATCTGATGTATCCAAGGCCATGGATCCTTTGACAAGGAAAAAGATTCCAAAACAAAATAGCCCCACTAAAAGAATGGAAATGAGTTTCCATTTTGTTTCCATTTTATGTCCTCCTTACTTCATTTCTTTTAGAGTCTGGACTATGTCTTCCTTACTCATATAGCCGATATGGGTCTTAGCGAGAGTTCCATCGCTTGCAATAAAGAGTGCCGATGGATAAGAACGAATCCCATACTCTTTTAGCAGTTCCCCTTTACTATCTAGCAAGACTGGGAAATCCTTGTAATCCAAAGACTGGTACCAGTTTTTGAAATCTGCTTCTGATTTTTCACCATTAAAAGTTGGAGCTACAACGGATAAGACCACATAATCCTTACCCGCCTCTTCTTTTGCCAACTCATTGGTATCCTCTAATGTCGATAGGCAAATAGAGCACCAGGAAGCCCAAAATTTGAGGTAAACTTTCTTCCCTTTGTAATCAGATAAGCGGTAGGTCTTACCGTCTACTCCTTGCAGGTTAAACTCTTGAACCTTCTTTCCAGCTTGCTCTGAAGATCCCGTTGTGGATGTCTGCTTAGTCTCACTTTTGTTGGATGATTCCATTCCTTGGTTAGAGCAAGCCCCCAAAAGTCCAGTACACAAGAATCCTGCAGCTACTAAAGCTAATTTCTTCATCATTATTACCTCTTTAAACAAGGAGAAAGTCATCCTCAGATGACCTCTCCCTTCTTTCATTAGTTGTCTGATTTCATATCAGATGATTCACTCTTTTCATCTTTCATTTCTGAATCGCTAGATTTCATCTCATCTTTTTTCATATCGTCCTTCATTTCAGAACTGCTGTCAGACATCATAGATGAATCTTTCATGTCTTCTTTTTTCATTTTATCATCGGACATGGATGAATCCTTCATGTCATCCTTCTTCATATCGTCCTTCTTCATCATACTACTATCGTCCATTTTTTTCATGTCTGAATCTGATTTCTGTCCAGAACAAGCTGCTAAAGTGACGATGCTAAGTGTAGCAATAGAAAGTGCAAGAATTTTTTTCATGATTTTTCTCCTTTAATCATTCAAGATTAGTGAAACAGGGATGCGAGGCTATTAAGATTTCCTAGCATCAGCAAGATGCCCATCAAGATGATGATGGCACCACCAATTTTTTTCAAGGTTCCCATATGGGGCTTGAGTTTAGCAAAATGTTGTAGAACCCAGCTAGAAGCTAAGGCCAAAAGCAAGAAAGGCAGAGCCAAGCCTAATGTATATACCAGCATCAGGAGAGCGCCTTGCAATGCACCATCTCCTCCAGAAGCTGCAATGGCTAAAACAGAGCTCAAAACTGGTCCGACACAAGGGGTCCAACCAAAACTGAAGGTGACCCCTATCAGAAAAGCATTGAAGAATTCATTGCGTTTTTCGTCCTTCTTCAGTTGGATACTCTTTTGTTTTTGGAGTTGCTGAAGATTGATGAGGCCCATCTGATGGATTCCCAATAAGATGACAATCCCTCCTAGTAGGTAACGGAACCAGGGAGCATAAAGCACCTGGCCAAGGGCCCCTGCACCGTATCCTAGAATCAGGAAAACAGTTGATAGACCTGCGATAAAACAAAGAGTCTTCACCAGGCCATACCAAGAAATGTCTCTTCCAAAAATACGCACCGTTTTTTCATGCTCAGAATCCAATAGAATCCCTACATAGACTGGCATCAGTGGCAAAATACATGGGGAGAAAAAGGATAGAACTCCCGCTAAGAATACTGAAATGGAAAACAAACTGGTTTGAATCATTTCACTACCTCCCTTTCTTTCTGACACCAGTATAAAGAAAAAATCCCTCTAAAAATAGAGAGATTGATAAGCAAAAACTTGAATTTAATTAGAAGGTGAATGTTCCCCTCTGCTAACACGATGTCATACGTGCAAGTACGAAATTTGTCAAACAGGCTACTTTAGTTCTTTTTCAAATAGTCAATGGCATCCTGCAAGGTTTTGACAGGGACAATTTTCATCTTGGTCTTAATTTTCTTAGCTGTTTCTACTGCTTCATCGTAGTTGCTCTTGGCATTCGGATTGTTCTTTTTGACTTCTTCTGTCACTGGATTGTCAGGGGCAAAGAAGATTTCAGCACCCGCTCGATCTGCCGCTACTACTTTTTTATCCACTCCACCGATATCTCCGACAGTCCCATCATGGTTAATGGTCCCTGTCCCAGCGATATGGCGTCCCTGACGAAGGTCTGGATCCGCTACTTGGGTATAGATGGATAAACTAAACATCATCCCGGCACTTGGACCACCGATGCCAGCTGTCGCAAACTCAATCGGTACGTCACTCTTCACTTCTGTCCGGTCAATCAAGCTAATTCCAATCCCATTCTTGCCATTGACCAACTTAATAATCTTTCCTTCAGCTGTCTTGGTCTGACCATCTTCTGTGTAGGTCACTGAGACCTTGTCCCCAATTTTTTGGGAACCAACATACTCGATGAGCTCTTTTGAGCTCTTGAATGTCTTGTCATTGACAGCCGTAACTGTGTCCGCAATATTTAAAACGCCTTTGAAGGTAGAGTCTTCTGCTACTTGCATGACATAAACACCGAGGAATTCCATCTCTGTATCTTTTCCAGCCGTTTTCAGTCCTTGGTATTTGGCAGTATTTTGAGAGGTTTCCATATAAAATTGATTGATCCGGAAAAATTCCTCACTGGAACTGCCACCTGTCATTTCTTTTTCAGAGTAGATATCTGTAAAAGGAGTCACCCAGGCATAGACTATATCCGAGAAGGTCGCTTGCTTGACGGCAACAGTGACAAAATCATACGAACCGGATGCTTCATCATTTTTCTGGTTGACGCGCATCACTTGGCGAATATCTTCTGAACTCCCGGGCATTTCCAGATAGTAGGGCAGGGGAACAAAGAAAGCTAGCAAGGCCAAAATCAGAAGCAAGGTCCCAATAAGGGGCCAACGATAGGTCCTCCACACACTATCTTTTTTGCGTATAGGTTCAAATGGGCTTTCTGGTAGCTGAGCCCTCTGTTTCTCAAATTCATTCATTCCTTTTATTTCATCTCCTTTATAACACTCTCTGGGACATAGGCACTGACATCCTGCTGGAAGGTCAGCAACTCGCGGATTCTCGTCGAGCTCAAGGCCTGGTACTGGGGCTGGGCACAGAGATAGATGGTCTCAAGCTCTGGAGCCAGCTGGTGATTGAAGTAGTCCATGTTGCTTTCATAGAGGAAGTCCTGGCCATTGCGCAACCCGCGAACCAAGCTCGTTACCCCATACCGTCTAGCCACTTCTACAGCCAACTCTGCCTCCGAAGTGATGACTCTTACATTGGACAAATGAGCCACTGCCTCTGTCACCATGGCTTCCCTTTGCTCAATGGTAAAATAGCCCTTCTTCTCATGATTAAAGAAGACGCCTACATACAAGTGATCAAACAAGCGACTAGCTCGCTCTATCAAATCCAAGTGTCCCAAGGTCATTGGGTCAAATGAACCTGTAAATAATCCGATTTTATCTGACATAAACCGTCACCTTACTAATTCCGTAGATTTTTTCTTTCCAGATTCCTAGACAAGCAATCTCCTCAGGCAAGTCTACTGCCTTGTCTGTCTCACAGACGACCATGACCTCTTCTCCAAGTAAACCACGTTCAGCCAGGGCCTCAATATCGGCTACGATCTGCTCCTTGGCATAGGGAGGATCTAAGAAGACAAGGTCAAAAGTCCCCTGCAATTGACTGAGAGCTTGGTGAGCCTCCATCTTCAGCAATTGAAACTTGTGGCTTTCCTTGGTCATTTGGATATTGCTAGCAATAATCCCTTGGGCTCTGCGATCTTTCTCGACCAATACAGCCTGCTCCATCCCCCGAGACACCGCCTCGATAGACAGACCACCTGAGCCAGCATATAAATCCAAGACCCGCCCTCCATCAAAATAAGGACCAATCATATTAAACATGGCCCCTCTCACCTTATCTGAAGTAGGCCTCGTTGTCTTTCCTTCGAGCGTCTTAAGAGGACGCCCTCCATAGGTACCTGATACAATCTTCATAGAGATTATTATATCAAAATTTGGATAAAAGATACAAAAACACCCACCTCTCCCATCTGATATCCGCTGAAGTTAAATCCCTTTCGCTCCTAAAGAAAAATCCTCTCACTTTTCTCTTGAAGTCCGAATTTTTTTTTGCTATACTGTATGTAACTTTTAAAACGTTACGTAGGAGAATGCAAATGTTTGATGCAAAAAAATTAAAAGACCGGCGACTTGAGCTGGGGCTGACCCAAGCTCAGGTCTACGAATCCTTAGAGATTAGTCGCAAGACCTACTCTAGTTGGGAGAATGGCTTAGCAGAGCCACACGATAAAAATCTCAGGAGGTTGGCCAAGCGCCTCTCCGTTAAAGAGGACTACTTTGTCGACAAGAGCTCAGCGCTTTTCACCTACCCTTTACTAACCCCACCCCATCAGAGAAAGGTCGATCTCTTTGCCAGCCAGCTCTTAGCAGAGCAAGAAAAGGTGGTCTCTTTGATCCCTTACCGTGTCCTCTCTATCGACTTGGCAGCCGGACATGGTCATACCTTTTATGACAATGAAACTGACTACGAGACCGTTTATTTTGACCAAGAGATCCAACACGACTTTGCCTCTTGGGTGTCTGGAGATTCTATGGAACCAAGCTATCCAAACGGTTCCGTTGCCTTGATGAAACAGACCGGATTTGACTATGATGGAGCAGTCTACGCCCTCATGTGGAATGGGAAGACCTATATCAAAAAAGTATATCGAGAAGAGGAGGGCCTCCGCCTAGAGTCCATCAACCCCGCCTATGATGACCTTTTTGCACCCTACGAAGATGAACCAAAAATCGTCGGCATCGTGGTCGGCCACTTCCTCCCTCTGGAGGTCTAGACATGCTTTTTGATTATTCACGTGAGCCAAGATCTGATATTGCTTTTGTGGATATGAAAAGTTTCTATGCCAGCTGTGAATGCGTCCGCCTCGGTCTCAATCCCTTGACGACCTCTCTTTGTGTCATGAGTCGGAGCGACAATTCTGCTGGCCTCATCTTAGCCAGTTCCCCCGTTTTTAAGCAGGTCTTTGGGAAGAAAAATGTCGGGCGAAGCTATGATCTGCCCTTTGATCTCAAGACGAGGAAATTCAATTACTACCTGGCCCGTAAGCAAGGCCTGCCGACGGATCCAGCCTTTGTCCACTATATCGAAAGCTGGGCCAAGCGCACCTTTATCGTGCCCCCTCGTATGAATGCCTATATCCAGGTCAACATGGAAATTCAGCAAGTCTTTCAAGAATTTGCGGCTCCAGATGACATCTACCCCTATTCCATCGACGAGGGTTTTATCGATTTGACCAGCTCTCTCAACTACTTTATCCCTGATCCTCAGCTAGACCGACGCTCCAAGCTGGACCTTCTTTCTGCTCGGATCCAAAAGCGCATTTGGCAGCAAACTGGGATCTACGCTACTGTCGGGATGAGCAATGCCAATCCACTCCTGGCCAAACTGGCCCTGGACAACGAAGCCAAGCACCAGAAAACCATGCGGGCCAACTGGTCTTACGAAGACGTCCCCAGTCGAGTCTGGCAGATAAAAAAACTGACCGATTTTTGGGGGATTGGCCAGCGAACAAAAAAACGCCTGAACAAACTAGATATTCACTCCATCTATGAACTAGCCCAGGCCAATCCAGACCAGCTCAAAAAAGAATTTGGAGTCATGGGCGTCCAGCTCTGGTTTCACGCCCATGGGATCGATGAAAGCAATGTCCATCGTCCCTACCGACCAAAGTCTCACGGTCTAGGAAATTCGCAAATCCTTCCACGAGACTACCTCCGCCAAAGCGATATTGAACTGGTCTTTCGGGAGATGGCTGAGCAAGTCGCCATCCGCTTGCGTCGGGAAAAGAAAAAGACACAACTGGTTTCCATCCACGCCAGCTACTCCAAGCAAGAACAGCTCCCCTCCATCCACTGCCAGCGAAAGATTGAAGCGACCAACTCTACCGCTCAATTAGCCAAGGAAGTCATCCAGCTCTTTCGCTCCCACTACCAGGGAGGAGCCATCCGGCAGATTGGAGTCTTTTATGGGAAGCTCGTAGAGGAGAGCTTCCAGCTGATCTCCCTATTTGATGACCCTGAGCAAACCCAAAGAGAAGAAGCCCTCCAGGAGACCATTGACCACATCCGTGACCGATTTGGCTTTGCTTCTCTACAAAAGGGCTCTGCCCTATTAGAAAATTCGCGCGCTCTGGCTCGAAGCAAGCTGACCGGAGGCCACTCTGCAGGAGGTTTAGATGGCTTAGCATGATTGATCGTTCTTATCTCCCCTATCAGTCGGCACGCGACTTCCAAGACCGGGGCATGGCCAAGTGGGCCGGCTTCTTCCTCTCTGAGCATTCGACGGCCTTACAAACAAACCAGCTCTCTCTCGAAGAGCTTCGCCTCCTCTCAAACCAAGAAATCCGTCACCTCCTCGAGCAGGCTTATCAGCAAGAGACTCTCCTCTCCCTCTCTACCCTCCAGGACAATCAAGTCGCCGTCTACTACGGCCAGGTCTATACCTTAAGCCCTTCCGAGGTCCTCATAAAAAATGGCCACCACTACCACTCTCTCCTTCTTTCGACTATTTTTTCTATTGAACCAGGAGATTCTAGCTATGAAACCAGCCCTGAATAAACACGAACTCCAATTTGATTATTTTTCAGACAATTACCAGCAGTTCGAGCACGATTTTTACCGATTGGCAACGACTGCTACCCCCTTGGTCTTTTTAGAAGATGACCTGCTGAGATCCATGTCGACAGGCCAGCGCAACTATTTCAGACTCCACCACACCCAGAGTCGCGATCATCGTGACCACTACTTTCACTTTCGCGTCTCCACCCATCCCCAATCTCCACTGACACGGATTTATACCTACCTAGGCCACAGTACCACCACAGAATACAAAAGAACCTCCTAGAT
>NZ_JBYQGU010000020.1:0-22203 GCF_058200455.1 Streptococcus sp. SCPM-O-B-15294 (M123)
AAAAGCTGATGAAATCAGCGTAGTAGAGCCCACTCAACCACTGCGTCTTGCTCGATAATCCAAAGACAATTGAGAGGCTAGTACTTTTGTCCCAGCCTCTTTTTTATCTGCTCTGAATCTCCTGAATGATGGGAAAATCCCTGTAGAAAAGGCGCAAAGATGGTATAATAGAACTATCATTTTACAGGAATCATTACATTATGAAATTAGTCTATACAGATATTCGAACCCCTTTAACCCAGGTCTTGGTGGATGAGGCCAATCGATTGGTTGAAGAAGGGAAGCGGGTCTTTTATATCGCGCCCAACTCTCTATCTTTTGAGAAGGAGCGCAAAGTCTTGCAACTCCTAGATCAGAAGGCTTCTTTTGCCATCACCATTACGCGCTTTGCTCAGATGGCACGCTATTTTACACTTAATGAAAGCCACCAGCAGCAGTCGCTCGATGATATCGGTCTCGGCATGCTCTTTTTTAAGGTGCTTTCTCAAATGCCGGATGAAGAGCTCAAGGTTTATGCCCGTCTTAAGAAGGATCCCCAGTTTATCCAACAATTGATCCAGCTCTTTCATGAGTTGCAGACAGCCCAGATGACAGCATCCGACTTGGACGCCTTGCCAGATCAGGAGAAGAGAGAAGACTTGACCCATATCTTGAAGGCTGTTCAAGACCAGTTAGTAGCAGGTTCTTTTGACTCTGAGTCTAAGTTGGCTAGTTTTGCCTCTCACCTTGTCAAGGGAGATTTGGATGAGGAGTTAAAAGACTTGGCTCTAGTGATTGACGGCTTTACCCGTTTCTCAGCCGAGGAGGACTACCTAGTTCATTTACTGCACGACAAGGGCGTCGAGATCATTATTGGGGCATACACCAGTGAGAAAGCCTATCGCTCGAGCTTTCGTGAAGGAAACCTCTACCAGGCCAGTGTGGACTTCCTGCTAGACTTGACTAGGACCTACCAGGTCACGCCAAGCTATGTCGGTCAAGGAAAAGAGGATGCCTTTAGTCGTATGACGCGGATCTTGGAAGCTCGTTATGACTTTACAGAGGTAGAGGGTGAGCTGTCTGATCAAGATCGAGAAGCAGTAGAGATTTGGACCTGTAACCATCAAAAGGAAGAATTAGAGGCGGTAGCCCGCTCCATTCGCCAGCGTCTGTATGAGGGAGTTCGTTACAAAGATATTCGAGTCCTCTTGGGGGATGTGGATGCTTATCAGCTCCAGCTCAAGACCATCTTTGACCAGTATCAGATTCCCTTTTATTTTGGAAAGAGTGAGTCCATGTCCCAGCATCCCCTTGTCCAATGGGTGGAATCCTTGGACCGTCTTCGTCGCTATCGGTTTTTGACCGAGGATGTGGTCAATCTCTTGAAGACGGGGCTCTATGGGACGCTAACACGAGAGGACATCGACCATTTCGAACAATATGTTCGCTTTGCAGAGATTAAGGGTCTGGCTGCCTTTTCTCGTGACTTTACGGCCAACCACCAGGACAAGTTTGACCTAGAGCGTCTCAATCAGATTCGCCAGCAGGTCATCAGCCCCTTGCAGGAATTTTATAAGACCAAGAGCCAGACCAGCCAGGGCCTACTGAAGAAGTTTGCCCATTTTTGCCAAGAGGCGCAGCTGGCGCAAAACATGCAACAGTTAGCCAGTCGTGGTTCAGAGCAGGAGATGGAACGTTATGACCAGGTCTGGAAGTCCTTTAGCCATGTGCTAGAACAATTTGCCCAGGTCTTTGATCAAATCAAGGTGACCTTAGATGATTTTCTTAGCCTTCTCTTGTCAGGGATCTTGTTGGCAAGCTATCGGACAGTCCCAGCGACAGTGGATGTAGTGACGGTTCAGTCCTATGATTTGATTGAGCCCTTATCAGCTCCTTATGTTTATGCCATTGGCTTGACCCAGGAGCGCTTCCCTAAGATTGCCAAGGACCAATCCTTGCTGACAGATGAGGAGCGTCAGGTCTTGAACCAAGCTTCAGACGAACAGGCTAATCTCCAAATTGCCAGTCAGGACAACTTACGGAAGAATCGCTTCGTCGCCCTATCTCTCTTCAATGCAGCCACCAAACACTTAGTCTTGTCCAGTCCTATCCTTGTCAATGAGGTGGACGATAAGATGTCCCCTTACTTGCTTGAGCTGACCAAGGCACCGCTTACTCTACCTGTCATTGAGAAGAAGGCAAGGGCTTCTAGTGAAGATATGGGGACTTACCAGGCCCTCTTAGCTCGACTGATTGAATTGCACCAGGGAGAAATTGACCAGGAGTTGAGCAAGGAAGAAGCGACCTTCTGGGCAGTTGCCATTCGCGTCCTTCGGAAGAAATTAGCTTCAGAAGGCTTGCATATCCCGCAATTCAGCCAAAGCTTGACGACCAAGGTCTTAGAGGATGAGACGCTGGAAGTCCTTTATCCAAAAGGGCAGGCTCTATCTTTGTCTGCCTCAGCTCTCAACACCTACTACCAAAACCAATACAGCTATTATCTCCACTATGTCCTAGGTTTGCAGGAGGAGTGGCACTTGCGCCCAGACGCGAGAAGCCATGGGAATTTCTTGCACCGTATTTTTGAACGGGTGCTGAAAGATCCTTCAGAAGGGGATTTTAATGAGCGCTTGAACAAGGCCATTCGCGAAACCAGCCAGGAGACAGAGTTCGCTCTCCTTTATCAGGAGAATGCTATGGCCACTTTTTCAAAAGAATTGCTCCTGGATACAGCTCGGGCGACTGGTCGTGTCCTCGCTCATAATGACAGTATTGAAACCATTGGAGAAGAAGCTCTCTTCGGCAGAGAAGATCGTCCCTTCTTAACCTTAGAAGATGGTCGTCCGCTCTTGGTCAAGGGCAAGGTCGATCGGATTGACAGGCTGTCTGATACAGGAGCTTTGGGAGTGGTGGACTACAAGTCCAGTGAGACCAAGTTTAACTTTGAGAAGTTCTTTAACGGTCTCAACTCCCAATTGCCAACTTATCTATCTGCTATCAAAGACTTTCAGGCTTTTGATCCTGACAAGGGGATTTTTGGAGCCATGTACTTGCAAATGGTGGATCCTTTGGTGCCTCTCAAGGATACCAAGGCGGTCGAAGATGCTGTCCAAGTGGTTCTAAAATCCCAGCAGTACAAAGGGCTCTTCTTGGCGGATCAAGCTAGCCAACTAGGGGAGAGCTATGAGAAAAACAAGGCCATGTTGCTGAGTCAAGAGGAGCTAGATCTGCTCTTGCTCTATAATGCCCATCTCTATCAACAAGCAGCCCAGGGCATCTTATCGGGAGACTTTGCTATCAACCCTTATACTGAAAATGGTCGAAGCATTGCTCCGTATGTAGAACAATATAAATCGATTACGGGATTTGAAGCCAATCTCCACCTAGGACAAGCTCGCTTCTTGGAGAAATTGGACCCAAGTCAGTATGATAAACGCCCAGTCGGTGACAAGCTCCGTCAGGCCTGGATAGAAAAAATGAAGGAGGAATTGAATCAATGAAACCACTTGAATTTTTAAGTCCCAGTCAGATTCAAGACCTCCAAATCCAGGAGGCCCAGTCTGACAAGGATCCAAAGCGGACACCTGAGCAGATAGAAGCCATCTATTCGTCAGGAACCAATATCCTAGTCTCAGCTTCGGCTGGTTCTGGGAAGACCTTTGTCATGGTCCAACGGATTCTAGATCAATTGCACAGAGGGATTTCTATTCAGCAATTGTTTATCTCAACCTTTACGGTTAAGGCAGCAACTGAGCTTAAGGAACGGCTGGAAAAAGAGTTGGAGAAGAGCCTCAAGTCTACCAAGGACGAGGAGCTTAAGCACCACCTGGCCCAACAAATTGCAGAATTACCAACTAGTGATATCGGAACCATGGATGCCTTCACGCAGCGACTGGTCTCCAAATATGGCTATTTATTAGGCCTATCGCCGACCTTCCGCATTCTCCAAAGTGCCAGCGAGCAGTCCTTACTCAAGAATGACTGCTTCGAGCAAGTCTTTGAGCGCTTTTATGAGGAGCAAGGGCCTGACCGCCTCTTTAGCCGCTTGGTTAAGAACTTTACAGGCAAGGGCAAGTCGCTAGCTGGTTTTAAGGACCAGGTCTATGCCCTAGTAGACTTCTTACAATCCACTGCGGATCCTCTCGCCTGGTTGGAGGAGTCCTTCCTCAAAGGCTATCAGGATCTGGACTATGATGAAGCCTTGCACCAGTTAGCCCAAGAGGTGAAAGAACAACTCTTTGAATTGGAATCTTTCTTTACCTTCCATCTGGCTAATGAAGGACAAGCATTTTCAGGGGCCAAGTACCAAGAAAATGTGACCGCTATTCAAGACTTGATTGCCAGTCTCAATGAGAAATCCAGCCAGGAAGCGATTTTTGAGGTCTTGGAGCGGGTGGTCTTAATCTCCCGTGCCAGTGGAGGACGAAGCCTGACCATCACGACGCGAAAAGAAGACCTGAAAGAGCTAGCGACTGCCTTCAATGACGAACGCAAAGAACGCATCGAAGCCTTGCGGGCTGCAGCTTCCCAGCACTACCAGCTAACCTATCAGATTCGCTTCAAGGATGAACCCTTGCCTTTGCTAGTATTGCTCAGGGACTTTGTCCAAGCTTTCTCCACCGCTTATTTGGAGCGCAAGAAGCAGGAAAATGCCTTTGAATTTGGCGACATCAGCCATTTTGCCATCCAGATTCTAGAAGAATTTCCTCATATCCGCAAGCTCTATCAGGAGCGCTACCACGAGGTTATGGTCGATGAGTACCAGGATACCAACCACACCCAAGAGCGGATGTTGGAGCTCTTGTCCAATGGGCGCAACCGCTTCATGGTGGGAGATATTAAGCAGTCTATCTACCGCTTCCGTCAGGCGGATCCCCAGATTTTTAATGACAAGTTTAAGGCCTACCAAGAAGAAGGGGCAGATGGCAAATTGATTCTGCTCAAGGAGAATTTCCGTAGCCATGTAGAGGTTTTAGAAGCGACCAACCATGTCTTTGAACGCCTCATGGATGAGGAAGTTGGAGAAATTCTCTATGACCAGAGCCATCGCTTGATTGCGGGCAATCCAGAGAAGAAGGAGCCAACGCCTGCCTATGAGACGGAGTTCCTGCTCTATGATGGCAGTCAGGAAGTGGATGAAACAGGTGAAGACGAGGAGCAAGAAGGGGATAGTCTATCCTCAGGTGAAGTCCTTTTTGTCATCAAGGAGATCATCCGCCTCCACAATGAAGAGGGGGTACCTTTCAAGGATATGACGCTTTTAACGGCTTCTCGGACCCGGAACGACAAGGTTCTTTCAGCCTTTGAAGCCTATCAGATTCCTATCGTTGCGGACGGGGGAGAGGAAAACTACCTCCAGTCGGTTGAGGTCATGGTCCTCTTGGATACCCTCCGTACCATTAACAATCCCTTACAGGACTATCCTTTGGTGGCCCTCATGAAATCAGCCATGTTTGAATTTGACGAGGACCAGTTGGCCCGTTTAGCCTTACAGAGAGGTGAAGGCAAAAAAGCAGAGAATCTATATGAGAAACTGCAGCATGCCTTAGACCAGACTGGAAGTGCTCCTCAGTTGATCGATGCGAGCTTAAGAGACAAACTCACTCGCTTTATGGAGACACTAGATGCCTGGCGTGACTACGCCCAGACGCATTCTCTCTATGATCTGCTCTGGAAGATTTATCAGGATCGCCACTATTATGATTATGTGGGTGCCTTACCAAATGGAGCCCAACGGCAGGCCAATCTCTATGCCTTGACCCTTCGGGCAAATGACTTCGAAAGCTCTAGCTTCAAGGGCTTGCCTCGCTTTATTTCCATGATTGATAAGATCTTGGAAAATCAGCACGACTTGGCCAATGTTGCCCAGGCAGTTCCTAAGGATGCTGTCCAGCTTATGACCATCCATAAGAGCAAGGGACTTGAGTTCCCCTATGTCTTTATCCTTAATACCGATAAAAAGTTTGTCGGAAAGGAACTGTCGACAAATGCCGTGATCAGTCGGAAAAATGGGGTGGGCATCAAGTATATTGCGAATCTCCCTGTCGAGTCTGATCAAGAGGGACTTCCTGAGGCCGTTCGATTGGTCATTGAGACCCTGCCTTACCAGCGAAATGTCGAGGAAATTCGTCTGGCTGCCTTATCGGAACAGATGCGCCTTCTCTATGTCGCTATGACCCGGGCAGAGCGCAAGCTTTATCTGGTGGGCAAGGGCCGGCAAGATAAATTGGAAGAGAAAAAATGGGGAGCCAGTGTCAATGGACGCTTAAGTCCAGCTCTTCGCAAGGAAATCAATTGTTTCCAAGACTGGCTCTATGCTATCCAAGCCGTCTTTGCCCAGCAACATTTGGCCTATCAGACACGCTTTGTGACCGACCAAGACTTGACGCCGGAGCAAATCGGTCACTTGGAGGTTAAGACGTCCCTCCCAGTCGATGACCTCAAGGACAATCGCCAATCAGAAGAGATTCGCCGTGCCCTGGATGTCTTAGAATCTGTGGACCGGCTCAACACCCAGTACCAAGCAGCTATCCAACTCCCTAGTGTGCGGACTCCAAGTCAAATCAAAAAATTCTATGAACCTATCCAAGATACCGAAGGAGTGGACCTCATGGAAAAAGTGGACGTCCCCTTACCAAGATTTGAGTTTCCAAAATTCGGCAAGGAAGAAGCTGTGACAGGAGCAACAGTCGGTAGTGCCCTGCACGAACTGATGCAACGGATCCCATTGACGACGATTCCAACCATGGAGAGCCTAGCAATGGTCCTCCAAGAGGTCAATGCCAGCCCAGCTGTCAAGGAGCGAATCGACCTTAAGAAGGTCTTGGCCTTCTTCCAGACTGACTTGGGCCAACTTTTGCTCAAGGAGGCAGACAAGGTTCATCGTGAAGCACCCTTTGCCATGCTCAAAACGGATCCAACTAGTGGTCAGGACTTTGTGGTCCGGGGGATCTTAGACGGTTACCTCCTTTTGGAAGATCGGATCCTGCTCTTTGACTACAAGACAGACCGTTACCGCAACCCTCAGGACTTGCTAGATCGTTACCATGCTCAACTGGAGCTCTACGCGGAAGCCCTCCGACGCTCTTATGGGGTGGACCGGCTTGAATCCTATTTGATTTTACTGGGTGGTGAGCAGCTGCAAGTCGTTTCTCTAGCAGATAGAAAGGATCCATCATGACGCCTATCGAACGAATCCAAGAGATGGAAAGCCATCTCAAGGTCTACCAAGGCTTAATCGAAGAGCTTGAAGCCTGTTTGCAACGAGTGGAAGCTGGCCAGTCTAGCTATATCGCCCTTCGTGATTACTACACTAGCCAGGTCTACATGGACGATGTCGAATTGTCCAACCAGCAAGACTTCCCTGAAGAGGTCTACTGTGGAGTCTTATCGGAAGATGCCGTCTACGATTTGTTGGACGAGCACTACCAAAAGGCGGTAGAGATGCTAGACCTTGCCACCAAGATGTTGAAAGAACGATAAGAACACAAAAAAACTCCGGTTTTCCGGAGTTTTTAGATTAAAGATAAATTCTTCTGAAAAACTTTCCTTAGGTGAGTACGGACGTCAGCGAACTTCTACGAAGTTCCATGACTTAGTTTTGGACCTAAGGTTCCAAACCTCCCGTGTGCTAGAAACAATCGTGTTTCTAGCACTTTTCTCACAGCGGAAAGTTTTTGACTTGCTTAAAATCTTAAATAATAAATAACTTTTTTGAAAAAATTATCTAGCTAGTAATGTAAAAATAGTTTGTCTACATTCACAAAAAAACTCCGGTTTCCCGGAGTTTTTTCTTTTGATTAGTGTGATACACGACGACGTGCTGCTTTTTTGCGGTTTTCTTCGATGAAAGCTGCTTTTTGTTCTTCAGGCTCGATTACTTTTTTCTTGAATGTGTAAACTGCACCTGCTACAGCAGCAACTGTACCAGCAACACCAGTAACAAAACCTTTACCAAATCCTTTAGCCATGAGAATTTCTCCTTTTTAGAACTTTAAATTTTTATGTTATAATATATGGTAACGAAAAAATGCGATTTTTGCAAGGAAAAACGATGAAAAACAAGATAATTGTGATAGTGGGACCGACCGCTGTTGGGAAAACAGCCCTCGCTATCGAGGTGGCCCAGCGCTTTCAGGGGGAGGTCATCAGCGGAGATAGCCAGCAGGTCTACCGCACCCTAGATATTGGAACGGCCAAGGCTAGTCCAGAAGAGCAGGCAGCAGCTCCCCATCATCTGATCGATGTCCGCGAGGTGACAGATACTTACTCAGCCTACGATTTTGTGACAGAAGCCAGCCAAGCCATCGAGGAGATTCAAGAACGAGGCCACCTTCCTATTATTGCTGGAGGGACAGGCCTCTATGTCCAGAGTCTCTTAGAAGGTTATCATCTAGGAGGGGATGTTGCCCACGAGGACATTCTAGCCTATCGGGAGTCCTTGTCCCCTCTCACTGATGAAGAACTGTTTGATCGAGTAGCAAAAGAGGGAATTGAAATTCCGCAGATCAATCGTAGACGAGCAATGCGGGCCTTGGAAATCTCCCATTTCGGTCAGGACTTGGAAAATCAAGCTCCAGCCTATGAACCCTATATCATTTGTCTAGACGATGATCGCCAAGCCTTGTATGACCGCATCAATCGACGGGTGGATCTCATGGTTGAGCAGGGCTTGTTAGAAGAAGCCCAGTGGCTCTATGACAACCATCCTGAGGTTCAGGCTGCGAAAGGGATTGGCTACAAGGAGCTCTTTCCTTATTTCAAGGGGGGGCAAAGTTTAGAAGAGGCTCTTGAACAGCTCAAGCAAAATACGCGCCGTTTTGCCAAGCGCCAGTTGACTTGGTTTCGCAATCGGATGACAGTTCATTTTTACCAGATTGGAGAAGAAGGCTTCAAGGAGCGGGTTCTTCAAGATATAGAAAGATTTTTAGATGATAGAAACTGAGAAAAAACAGGAGCGGGTCCTCATTGTCGGTGTCGAACTTCAAGGCATGGAGAACTTTGACATGTCTATGGAGGAGTTGGCCAGTCTAGCCAAGACAGCTGGGGCAGAAGTCGTCGGCGTCTACACTCAAAAGAGGGAGAAGTACGACAGTAAGACCTTTGTCGGCTCTGGGAAGCTAGAAGAGATTGCCCAAATGGTCGATGCGGATAAGGTTTCGACCGTTGTCGTTAACAACCGTTTGACCCCTCGCCAGAATGTGAATTTAGAAGAAATTTTGGGTGTGAAGGTCATCGACCGGATGCAGCTGATTTTGGATATCTTTGCCATGCGGGCTCGGAGCCACGAAGGCAAGCTCCAGGTTCATCTAGCCCAGCTCAAGTACCTTTTGCCTCGTCTCGTGGGTCAAGGGATCATGCTTAGCCGTCAGGCCGGGGGGATTGGTTCCCGTGGACCGGGAGAAAGTCAGTTGGAGTTGAACCGCCGGAGTGTCCGCAATCAAATCACCGATATCGAGCGTCAACTCAAGGTGGTCGAGAAGAACCGTGAAGTGGTCCGGGAAAAACGCCTAGAATCCCCCATCTTTAAGATTGGCTTGATTGGCTATACCAACGCTGGCAAATCAACCATTATGAATGCCTTGACCAGTAAGACCCAATACGAGGCAGATGAACTCTTTGCGACCTTGGATGCCACCACCAAGAGCATCCATCTAACAGGCAATCTACAAGTAACTCTGACAGATACAGTTGGTTTTATTCAGGACTTGCCGACAGAGTTGGTGACCAGTTTTAAGTCGACCCTGGAAGAAAGCAAGAATGTGGATCTCTTGGTCCATGTCATCGATGCCTCTGATCCCAACCATGAAGAGCATGAAAAGACAGTTCTTCAGATTATGAAGGATTTGGAGATGCTGGAGATTCCACGCTTGACTCTCTACAATAAGGCTGATAAGGTCGAGGACTTTACACCGACCCAGACACCTTACCGCCTGGTTTCGGCCAAGGATCCCGATAGTCGGACTAAACTGCAGGACATTCTACTTGAAAAGATGCAGGAGCTCTTCCATCCCTTTACGATTCAGGTTCCTTTTGATCAAGCCTACCGCATCCATGAATTGGAGACCATTGCCATATTGGCTGAGCGTTCCTATGAGGAGACTGGTGAGGTCATAACAGGCTACATCGCCCCTAAAAATGCATGGAGACTAGAGGAGTTTTATCATCATGGATTATCTTAATATCGCTCTCAGCTATGGGGGCTATACCAGTCTAGACAAGGTCTATTTGGAGCGGGTCTTAGCGGGATTGACAGAAGAGCAAAAGCTCCAGTTTATCACGCCACCGCCCAGTGTAATCAATGCCTACTTCGCTGAGCTTTACCAAAAGAAGAGCCCCGATGCAGCAACAGACTACTATGAACAAGTCACTGAGGTCTTTGATCTCTATCAGACCAGTCCCAGCTTCGAGGAGGACAAACCCTTTGTCCGTCTCAATCTCTCTGGCAAGGCCTATGGCTTTTGCTACCGAGAAAAGGGATTAGCTCAAGTCTTTGCCCAGCAAGCAGAAGCCATCAGCATGGACCTCTTGTTTGAGATTGCGCAAATCTTCCCTCACTACCTGGTATATGATGAGGAAGGCTTCATCTTGATGCGTCATGTTACGGATCAAGAGGTGGTGGATACCAAGGAGTTGTCACCTCTATCTAATCTTGAAGAGTTGGCAGATGGCAGCATCCGCCTGACTGGCTACAACCAGGACGAATTGGCTCAATTAGCTAAGGCCTACCCAGGAAAAATCGCCGTTCGATCAAAAAATCGGACTGCTATGATCTATATTAGTTAGAAAGAATACAATGGAAATTCAATTTTTAGGAACGGGTGCGGGACAGCCGTCCAAATCTCGTAATGTCTCAAGTCTAGCCCTCAAACTCTTGGATGAAATCAATGAAGTTTGGCTCTTTGACTGTGGGGAAGGAACGCAAAACCAAATCTTAGAAACCAGCATCCGTCCTCGAAAGGTCAGCAAGATTTTTATCACCCACTTACATGGGGACCATATCTTTGGTTTGCCAGGTTTCCTCTCTAGTCGCGCCTTTCAGGCCAATGAAGAGCAGACCGATCTAGAGATTTATGGACCGGTTGGGATCAAATCCTTTGTTTTGACCAGCCTTCGGGTTTCCGGTTCACGCTTGCCTTACAAGATCCATTTTCATGAGTTCGATGAAGGTTCTCTTGGAAAAATCATGGAGACTGATAAGTTCACGGTCTATGCCGAGGCCTTGGACCACACCATCTTCTGTGTCGGCTACCGCGTCATGCAGAAGGATTTGGAAGGGACCCTCGATGCAGACAAACTCAAGGCAGCAGGGGTTCCTTTTGGACCACTCTTTGGTCAGGTCAAAAATGGCCAAGATGTTACCCTGGAAGATGGCACCAAGATCATTGCTGCGGATTATATCTCAGCCCCTCGACCGGGTAAGATCATCACCATCTTGGGCGATACCCGCAAGACCAATGCCAGCGTCAGACTTGCCGTCAATGCAGATGTCCTAGTGCATGAGTCTACCTATGGCAAGGGCGATGAGAAGATTGCTCGTAAGCATGGCCACTCGACCAATATGCAGGCGGCAGAAGTGGCGCGTGAAGCAGGAGCCAAACGCCTTCTACTCAACCATATCAGTGCCCGCTTCCTCTCCAAGGATGTCAGCCAATTGCGCAAGGATGCTGCGACTGTGTTTGAGAAAGTCCATGTGGTCAAGGACTTGGAAGAAGTGGAATTGTAATGGTACAGGTACATCGAGAGGAAATAAGATGACAGTTGAAAATCGTTTATTAGATAAGGCAGATTGGTATTTTGAGGACACGGTAAGCAACTATTTGCACAGCTATCAATTACAAAAAGAAGCATTAACCCAAAATGATCTCCGCGAGATTTATCGTTGGGCTGCCAATCATATCGGTTTCTTCGTTACTTGGCTCATTCAGCAGGATGCGAAAGAAACGATGTCTCCTGATGAAGAAACAGCATGTCAGAGTGTAAAAGACGAGCAAACGTTGGGCGTTGATTATCTTTTAGACTGGTGTGATGGTAAGTTGGGAACAATGGATATCAAAGAGGAGTTTCAAGCTTTTGTAACTGACTATTATGAACACCAGTATATGGATGATTATTCTGAATTTGTAATCAATGATTTGGATGACTTGCCTTTAGAATTTTTAGGTAGCTGGGAGGATTATCACCTCTTTGCTCCTATCATTGATGATGCTTATGCTGACTATTTAGCTGGAATAAGATTTCATTAATAGGACCAACCCATTGAAAGGAATAGAGATGCGAACTATCATCATCACAGGCGCGAGCGGAGGCCTAGCACAGGAAATGGTCAAGCTCCTCCCTGAGGACCGGCTCATTCTCCTAGGCAGAAATCAAGAAAAACTAGAACAACTCTATGCTGACCATCCTCAAGTCGAATGCATCGGGATTGATATCACCGATTCCTCAGCCGTCCAAGATTTGGTAGAAGAGCTCTATCAGCGCTATGGACAGATTGATGTCTTGGTCAACAATGCAGGCTATGGGATCTTTGAAGAGTTTGACCAGATTACCAATGAGCAGATCTATGCCATGTTTGAAGTCAATACCTTTGCCCTCATGCAGCTTTCACGCTTGATGGGTGCGCACATGAAGTCAGCAGGCAAGGGGCACATCGTCAATATCGTCAGTATGGCGGGCCTCGTCGCAACTGCCAAATCCAGCCTTTATTCGGCGACCAAGTTTGCAGCCATTGGCTTCTCCAATGCCCTTCGGTTGGAACTCATGCCCTTTGGTGTCCATGTGACGACGGTCAATCCAGGCCCCATTCGGACCACTTTCTTTGATCAGGCAGACCCCGATGGAAGCTATGTCAAGGCCGTGGACCGCTATATTTTGGAACCAGACTTTGTGGCCAAGAAGATTGTGAAGAACTTTGGAAAAGCAAAACGTGAGCTCAATCTGCCTTGGCTTTTGAACCTGACCCACAAGCTCTATACTCTTTTCCCCCGCATCTCGGATAAGCTAGCCAGCAAGATGTTCAATTACAAATAGGAGGAATCAGATGGCAGCCAATATTCAAGCCTATTTAGAAAACCTCCAGCAACCCTGGGGACAGATCTATTATGATATCCTTTTTGAACAATTAAAAGACATCAAAGGCAAGCGGGTCCTTGATTTTGGCAGTGGCTTCGGTCTCGTGGCCAACCACCTGGCGCAAGACAATGAGGTCCTTGCTGTGGAGCCTAATGAGGAAATGGTGGCCTTGCGGACCCAGGACCATCCCTACCAGCAATTGGTCGGGAGTTTGGAACAGTTAGCAAGTCTTGAAGATGCCAGCTTTGATGTCATCCTCTGCCATAATGTCTTTGAGTATGTAGAGGAACGCAAGGTGATTCTTGAGGAATTCACCCGCCTCTTGAAACCAGTAGGACTACTCTCTATCGTCAAGCACAATGAAGTTGGTCGCGTCTTGCAGACCGTCGTTTTTGAAAATGATACTCAGAAGGCCCTCGATTTACTAGCAGGTCAAGATTTGGAAACCCACTCCATGGGCTTGGCTCAGGCTTATGATCTCGGTGCAGTAGTAGAAGATCTAGCCCTCGAAGTTCAGGACTACCAAGGAATTCGAGTCTTTTATGCCTTGCAGGACAATCGCTTCAAGAGCCAAGAAGGCTGGCGAGAGTCCATGCTTGAGATGGAGCTGGCAGTCTGCCAAGAGTCCCCTTACCGGGATATTGCCTTCTTCCAGCACTATAGGTTAAAAAGGAGTTAAGATGTTAGAGTACAAACAAGAGATTCCAGCGATGGCAGACCTAGTCGCACTCTACAGCTCGGTCGGCTGGACCAATTATACCAACAACCCATCTATGCTGGAAGAAGCTGTCAAAGCCAGTCTCTGGCAGTTGGCCGTTTATGATGAGAAAGAGCTCGTCGCCTACATTCGCTTGGTAGGAGATGGCCACTCTGTCCTTTTGGTGCAGGATCTCTTGGTGCGACCAGATCATCAGCGCCAAGGCATTGGAGCAAAACTCTTAGAAGAGGCTTTAAGGACTTTCCCCAATGTCTATCAACGGCTTCTTGTCACTGAACGAAGCGAGAAAAATCTAACCTTTTACCAGTCACTAGGCTTTGTCGAACTGTCAGAGCAAGCCTGTACAGGGATGATTTATATGAAATAAAGAGAGTGGGACAGAAATCGGTAATTCGTTAGAATTCGATTTCGTTGTCCCACCTCCGCACAGTTGAGTAGGGCTGTAAAAGCTGATGAAATCAGCGTAGTAAAGCCCACTCAACCACTGCGTCTTGCTCAACAATCCAAAAATAATTGAGAGGCTAGGACTTTTGTCCCAGCCTCTTTTTTGTAGCGCCTAGGATAAAAAAATAACTAGCTAGTAATAAAATTCTTTTTAAGAAACAAAAAAGAGAGAGAATCACATTCTCTCTCTGGCTATTAGTGACTAGGAGGTGGAGCTAGTGCAAGCTAATAGTAATCATCTGAACTGAATTAGTTATCAGTCATTTTACGTTTTAATACAACGGCACCGGCCAAGACCAATACTCCTGTAAGAACAAGACCTGTTGCGACAACTTCACCTGTACTTGGAAGAAGTTTCTTACGTCCGCCACCATTACCGTTTGGTGTAGGTCCTCCAGGTGTGGTAGTAGTACTATCTTCAGTAGCTTTAGATGTCTCAGGTGTTGTCTCAGGTGTTGTCTCAGGTGTTGTAGAAGATCCTTCAGGTGTTGTTGTAGTATCTGAAGGAGTTGGATTTTCAGTAGTAGTTACTGTAGTGCCAGGGTTTTCAGTAGTAGTTACCGTAGTCGAAGGCTCCTCTGTAGAAACAGATGTAGCAGGAGTCTCAGGCGTAGTAGTTACTGTAGTCTTAGACTCTTCAGTTGTTGTAGTAGTTGAAGTAGTCGGCGCTTGAGTTGTTGTAGTAGTTGAAGTAGTTGGCGCTTGAGTTGTTGTAGTAGTTGAAGTAGTTGGCTCTTCAGTTGTTGTAGTAGTTGAAGTAGTTGGCTCTTCAGTTGTAGTTGTAGTAGTTGTTGTAAATGTCGTAGTAGTGGTTGTTGTAGTCGTTGTAGTTGGTTTGTTTGATGTGTTAATGACCTTGATCACGTTAGCATCATCAATTTTTTCAACTTTTGAAGTGTAACCTTCAGGTGTGTTTGTTTCCACTACTGAGTACTCAATCTTCTTACCGTCTTTGATACCTGGCAAATTCGTAAATGCTGCTTGCCAACCAGAAGCTTTTGTAAGAGTTTGTGTCATTCCTTCTAAAGCTTGGCCGTCAGCATACAATTGAACAGTGATATCTTTACGGTCTGCTTCGCTATCTCCAACCCATTCTTTTTGAACGGTCACAGTTGTGTCACCAGATACCCAGAATTTCAACTCAGTGTTGTTCCAGAAAGCTGGGTCTGTTTGAGGTGTTGTGATTTCGTCAGCTGTCAAGGTAGCGTTGTTGTCAACACGGATAGTTGTTTTAGGAATTAATGTTTGGTATTCAATGATTAATTCTTCGTCCGTAGCTGTTTTGAAGACATCACTGACATCTGACAAGTTCACAGTAAATCCGTTACCGTCTGCATCGAATTTCACATGTTGCCAGAAGTCCCATCCTGAAGCAACTACTTGTCCACCTTTTCTTAATGTGAAGGATGGTTTCAAGTAAGTTCCAACGAAGAATTCACTTGCAGCGTGATTGGCAGCTGGAGCAAAAGTGATTTTTGAGTAATCTACAGCTGGAGCTTGGATTTTATCAGATACAACAGGATTTGTGATGGCTTGTTTCTTACCATCTCCGTTGATACGGATGAACCATTTTGTAAGGTAATAGTCATCTCCAACATTCATCCAAGCATAGTTTTCTGATGCATCAAGTTTGAATGTTTTAGCTACATAGTCACCTGTAAGGTTGTACTTGTTCAAGACAGATTCAAATACGCCAGGTCCGTCAGGACGAGTGATGACAACGGATTCCGAACCGACTTTAGAAGTGGCAGTCTTGTTTCCAGGATTTCCTGGAGTGTTATCCCACACTGCTTGATATGAGAAACCACCCTTAACGTTTTGGTTCATGGATTCGATTGCTTTTTTAAAGGTAAAAGTAATCTTTTTGTCTGTCATCGACAAGGTAGCTACCTCAGCACCGTTGGCTTGAAGTGACTCCGTTGCAAGTTTGGTGATATTGACACCTTCAGGAGCGTCGATAGTAAACGTATCACCTTCCTTAACAGAAATTCCTGTCAAGTCCCAGTCAAAAGAAAAATTGACCTTTTGACCAGATGTCTCTGCTTTAAGGTTTGTAATGGTTGGTGTAACAGTTGCTGCAGAAACTGGCTTAATGATTGACAAGCCAAGAGCAACTACACTAATCATTGCTACAAACGCGAATAATTTTTTATAGAAAGTTTTCACTTGTTCCTCCATTCCTTTTTCCTGGTCTGGAAGTACATCACTTTTTTTCCACACATTTTAAGCGTGTCCAGCTCTATACCGACAAAAAGTCGGCTAGATTTTATGACGGTTATTCTGCTAGGACTGAATGGTAGAGACCATCGTTGTAGCCAGAGAAAAGCGGAAGTCGACTGTGACAGCTTAAAATAAAAAACTGATTGTCCTTTCCACACACAGAATTAATAACTCCAAGGGCCATAAAGTCAAGGATTACAAACCAAGACGGCTGAAAAACCGAACGATCTTTTTCCCTATAATTTTAGGCCTCTTATATTATAATACAATCCTTTGCAGTGTCAAGTAATTTGTATCTAAATAATAAAAAATAGTAGGATTTTTTTATTTGGAGGTATTTTCGTAGATTAAAAAGATTGAAAAGATTGGAAGAAGACTTGTAACAGACGCAGTTTGGGAACTGGGCTAAGCTTGATTTTTAAGACCTGGGATAGAAGATTTTACCCCTACTGATTCAAAGCTAGCTTTCGTTTTCCTGATTTCTGGCTTTCATGTTATAATATGCTGATAAGAAAAACAGGAGACAAGGACCGAGATGATCACGTCAAAATATGAATGGCAGTTTGCTGCGCCCTTTTCAGATGATACTTTTTTGGCGCAAGCAAAGAAGAGAGGATTAGAAGCATCTGCAGCCAAGTTACTGGGAGAACGAGGAATCCAGACGGAAGAGGCGCTGGATCGTTTTCTTGAACCTCGGCTAGAAGATCTGCATGATCCCTACCTGCTTCACGATATGGACAAGGCAGTGGATCGCATTCGCCAAGCCATTGAAGATTATGAACAAATCCTAGTTTATGGAGACTATGATGCGGACGGGATGACGGCCGCTTCTATCATGAAGGAAACCCTGGAGCAGATGGGGGCGGAAGTAGCCGTCTATCTACCCAACCGCTTTACGGATGGCTACGGTCCCAATGCCAGTGTCTATAAGTACTTTATCGAGCAACAAGGGATTTCCCTTATCATCACAGTGGACAATGGGGTAGCTGGTCATGAAGCCATTGAATTGGCCCAAAGCATGGGAGTAGATGTTATCGTAACCGACCACCATGCCATGCCAGAAGTTTTTCCCGATGCCTATGCCATCATTCACCCCGATCATCCAGATGCTGACTATCCTTTCAAACACCTAGCGGGCTGTGGGGTCGCCTTTAAGTTGGCTTGTGCCCTCCTAGAAGAGGTGCCCCTAGATTTCCTTGATTTGGTTGCCATTGGGACTATTGCGGATATGGTCAGTCTGACAGACGAAAACCGCATCCTAGTTAAGTACGGCCTAGGTGTCCTTCGTCAAACCCAACGGATTGGTCTCCAGGAAATGCTCAAACTGGCCTCCATCACTCCTCAAGATGTAAATGAAGAAACAGTTGGTTTTCAGATTGCCCCTCGTCTCAATGCCCTGGGTCGCTTGGATGACCCAAATCCAGCGGTCGAACTCTTGACAGGTTTTGACGACGAAGAAGCGCTGGAAATTGCGCTGATGATTCAAGCAAAGAATGAAGAACGCAAGGAAATCGTCCAAGCTATCTACGATGAGGCCAAAGCCATGGTGGACCCAAGTCTTCCCGTTCAAATCTTGGCAAAAGAAGGCTGGAATCCTGGTGTCTTAGGGATCGTGGCCGGTCGTCTACTTGAAGAGCTTCATCAGCCCATCATCGTCCTCACCATAGACCAAGGCAAGGCCAAGGGAAGTGCACGAAGTCCCGAAAGTGTCCATATTTTTGAAGCCCTAGATCCCCATCGTGATCTCTTTATCGCCTTTGGAGGCCATGCGGGTGCAGCTGGTATGACTCTGGAAGTGGACAAGCTCCCTCGTCTGACTGAGATTTTTTCTGACTATATTGTAGAAAAAGGGATTGACCTGACGGCCAAATCCACACTCTTCGTGGATGAAGAATTGGACCTAGAAGAGCTGAACCTGGATACTTTGAAGAGTTTTGACCGTCTCGCTCCTTTTGGGATGGACCATAAGAAGCCAGTCTTTTACATTCGTGATTTTCAAGTGGAGTCTAGCCGGACCATGGGGGCTGGCAATAGCCATCTGAAGTTGAAGATTCAAAAAGGGGATGCCCGCTTTGATGTCGTGGCTTTTGGTCAGGGCCATTTGGAATTGGAATACTCCCAAGCGAAAAACTTGGAGTTGGTGGTATCCTTGTCCATCAATCAGTGGAATGGA
Organism: Streptococcus sp. SCPM-O-B-15294 (M123); assembly: GCF_058200455.1. Lineage (NCBI taxonomy): Bacteria > Bacillati > Bacillota > Bacilli > Lactobacillales > Streptococcaceae > Streptococcus > Streptococcus sp. SCPM-O-B-15294 (M123). Next base: position 18,606 of record NZ_JBYQGU010000020.1, read on the forward strand.
CAGACCACCCTGCAACTGATGGTAGTGGATGCCCGTGTAGAAGGAGTCCAGCTCTACAATATCCGAGGAAAAAATGCTCCTCTCCCACAAGCTATCCCACTCTTTAGTCAGTTGGAAGAAGGAGAAGATTGCCCTGCCATTGTCATCGATCGCATTCCAGATGACCTGGCTGACTTGAAAGCCCTCTTCCAAGAACAGAGCTTCCAAGCTGTCTATTTTAAAAATCACCTAGACAAGGCCTATTACCTGACAGGCTACGGCAGTCGCGATCAGTATGCCAAACTCTACAAGACGCTGTATCAGTTCCCTGAGTTTGATATTCGCCATAAGCTCAGCCAACTATCTGTCTACCTCAAGATTCCACAAGTTTTGTTGATCAAGATGATCCAAATCTTCCAAGAGTTAGGCTTTGTCCAGATTGAAAATGGCATCATGACGGTCAATAAGGACGCGGAGAAGAAGGAGATTACCTCGAGTTCCATCTATCAGGACTTGGTGCAGACGGTCAAAGACCAGGAACTCATGGCTTTAGGATCTGTGCAAGAAATCTATGACTATTTAACGGAATCGATTTAATGAACAAGAAGAAAATATTTCTCTGGCTCAGCCCTTTCATCCTTTTTGCCCTCTATTGGCTGGGGATCTACTGGAGTTTGAGAAATCCCATGGAAGAAATCAACTACGCTGAAAATGGCGGCTGGATGCGCTATGTGATGTTTAGGCCCTTTACAGAGACAATCGGGAGTGATCGCATCTGGAAGGAGGATGAAGGATTTCAGTCCTATCCCTATTCAGATGACATCGTTGGTGGTCAGGAAGACCTATCCGTCATGATGTTTCGAGACAGTTCTGAATGGGTTTACTGGTATGAATACCATCTAAACGAAAATGCATACGTTCGGATGTTCTTCGAATACGATTCAACAAATAAGGTGTTCCTCCAAAGGGAAGTCTATCTTTACGAGGATAATCAAACAGTCGAGGGGAGTGATTTCTTACAGAAACTTGCTAGCTACGGTAAAGACCTCACTTGGCTTCGAAACCAAAGCAAGAAGGTCGCCGAACAATACATCCTTGGTACCTGGTTCAAGAATGGTAGCTCGCGCTATTCTTTGAAAAATCTGGGCGATATGACAATCCAGTACAATGAATTGGTAGAAAAGAAGTAAGACATTTTTTTCGAGTCCAATCCCACATCTTTATCGGATGTGGGATTTTGCTTTCTTTGCAGGAGGGTGGGAAAATGATTTAGTAAAAAATGATGCACGTTAGTAGAATTCATGGTATAATGGAATGTAAAAATTTTTTTATGAAAGAAAGTTAACCATGAATTTAAAAGATTACATTGCAAGCATTGAAAACTATCCACAAGAAGGAATTACCTTCCGTGATATCAGCCCTTTGATGGCAGATGGCAATGCTTATAGTTATGCGATTCGTGAAATCGTTCAATACGCAACCGATAAGAAAATCGACATGATCGTCGGCCCTGAAGCGCGTGGATTCATCGTTGGATGTCCGGTCGCTTTCGAGCTCGGTATTGGTTTTGCCCCTGTTCGTAAACCTGGCAAATTGCCTCGTGAAGTCATCTCAGCTGACTACGAAAAAGAATACGGTGTGGATACCTTAACCATGCACGCTGATGCTATCAAACCAGGTCAACGCGTTCTCATCGTCGATGACCTCTTGGCAACAGGTGGTACCGTTAAAGCAACCATCGAAATGATCGAAAAACTCGGTGGAGTGGTTGCAGGTTGTGCCTTCTTGATCGAGCTCGATGATCTCAAAGGCCGCGAAGCGATCGGAGACTACGATTACAAGGTCTTGATGCATTACTAATATAGTTTAGAGCTATATCTAGATAGAGAAAAACCATAATTGAAAACTATATGCTCCTGTCTTATAATAAGAGGTAACAACTTGTAAGATGGGAGCTTTTTATGCCAATTACCTTAGATAAGAAATTACCAGCAGTTGATATTCTTCGCTCAGAAAATATTTTTGTCATGGATGATATTCGGGCAACTCACCAAGATATTCGTCCGATGAATGTTCTGATTTTGAATCTCATGCCGACTAAGGTAGCCACTGAGACTCAACTCTTACGCCTCTTGGCTAATACTCCCTTGCAAATCAACGTGGATTTCCTCTATATGACCAGCCATGAGTCCAAGACGACAGCGGCAGAACATATGGAAGTCTTCTACAAATCCTTCGATGATATTAAAGAGAACTATTATGACGGCTTGATTATTACGGGAGCTCCCGTAGAGAAACTAGCCTTTGAGGAAGTTGATTACTGGGAGGAACTAACAAAGGTCTTTGCTTGGTCGAAACGCCATGTCTTTTCAACCTTGCATCTTTGTTGGGGTGCGCAAGCAGGTCTCTATTACCGCTATGGGATTGAAAAAGTAGCTCTCTGCGACAAGCTCTCTGGGATCTATGAGCAAACAGTCATGAATCCGCAGAACCGCCTAATGCGTGGCTTTGACGATGCTTTTTTGGCCCCTCACTCACGCTATACAGATGTCCCCCTCAAGGAAGTGCTAGAGAAGAGTAACTTGCAAGTCCTGGCTCAGGGGGGTGAAGTAGGACTATCCATCCTGGCCAGTCCAGACCTTCGAGAGGTCTATAGTTTTGGCCATTTGGAGTATGACCGTGATACCTTGGCCAAGGAATACCAGCGGGATGTCAAAGCGGGCTTGAATCCAGACCTTCCAAAGAATTATTATGATCAGGATGACAGTAGTCGGGACCCACGGATGCGGTGGAACTTAGCGGCAGCCAACTTCTTTAGTAATTGGATCAATTATGCAGTTTACCAAGAAACTCCTTATCGTTTGGAGGAGTTAGAAAAAGATATTTCATTTTATGGTTACCTATAAAGGGGTAGTATGACATATTCACAAGCATTTAAGTCGGGCAATTTGGTTTTACCAAGTGCCTTACTTTTCCATTATCACCATTTATTTAAAGACGCAGAGGATTTTCTGGTTTGGCAGTTCTTTTACTTGCAAAACACGACCAACCAATCCAGCCTCACACCGAATCAAATTGCAGATGCGATTGGCAAGTCGGTCACAGAAGTCAACCAGTCCATGTCTCGCCTGACCAATCAAGGTTTGCTCCAGTATCGAACCATTGAGTTGGATGGGGAGATTGAAGTTCTTTTTGATGCGACTGTTGCGCTCGAACGCCTGGATGACTTTCTTCAAAGTAAGACGGAAGTAGCACAGCGTGGGCAAGACAAGCAGGCAGAAAATGAGCTGGCTGATTTGGTCAAAACCTTTGAGCAGGAGTTAGGCCGTTTATTGACTCCCTTTGAAATCGAAGACTTGACGCAGACAGTCAAACAGGACCAAACAGACCCTGATATTGTGAAGGCTGCCTTGAGAGAAGCAGTCTTTAACGGTAAGCCTCACTGGAAATACATCCAGGCCATCCTGCGCAATTGGCGACGGGAGGGCATTACCAGTTTGACACAATTAAAAATCAAGCAACAAGAGAGGGAGGCCCTTCAGCCTGAAAATGTTACCGTTTCAGATGATTTCTTACAGGCCATGGATTTGTGGAAAGATTAAAAAACTAGCACTCATAA
>NZ_JBYQGU010000021.1:0-22033 GCF_058200455.1 Streptococcus sp. SCPM-O-B-15294 (M123)
GTAGAAAGGTCAGATGACCTTTTTTATTTTGTAATGAAAAAAGGCCGAGTGGCCTTTTTCTTTTATAAGAGTTGGTACTCGTCAATCAGCATGATGGTTTCTCGTCCCTTATTATCGACAATTCTAACTTGTCTTGGATAATAGGGGTCGAAGGGAATAAGGAAATCAACTGCAATTTCTAAGGGGAAGTCTTTTTGACTGAATCGTAAAGTTGTTTTTCCTTTTCGATTGATGAGTTCAAATTTTAGAACAGAGTTTAAGGGATAGACATGTTTGAGGTAGTTGTCAATGACATACCAGAAACTATCAATAATATCATCTGGTAAACTGGTCATTACACCAAAACTAGCATAGCGACCTCGAGTATTTGTAAACGCCATAGTATCTCCCTTCCTCTTTTTATTAAGTACATAGTACTTGTTTTAAGTGGATATTGCAAGTATTAAGTTCGAAAAAAAGAGCTTTCGCTCTTTTCAACTTTATTTATTTCGCAGTTCAACATAACGGTTGTACCAAATTTTGATGTATTCCTCAGAGAAAGGACCTAATTGATTGTTGATCCAATCTACAAGGATTTTGACATTTTCTTTTAGGATAAAGTCAATGTCATCTGAATAGTTCATTTTACGTTTGTGCTGTTCGTATTCTTCTACGTCCAGCAGTTTCTTATCACCACCAGGAAAAACTTTGACATCAAGATCATAATCAATATACTTTAGTGCCTCTTGATCCATATAAAATGGACTGGCTAGATTACAATAGTAGGACACTTCATTATCGCGGATCATAGCGATGATATTGAACCAGTACTTCTTATGAAAGTAGACGATTGCTGGCTCTCTTGTAATCCATCTTCTACCATCGCTCTCTGTAACGAGAGTATGATCATTGACGCCGATCAGTGCGTTTTCCGTAGTTTTTAGTACCATGGTGTCCCGCCACGTTCGGTGGAGACTTCCATCATGTTTATAACTTTGAATTGTAATAAAGTCGCCTTCTTTAGGTAGTTTCATAACTTACCAACTTTCTACAATCTAAGTACATCCTCTATATTGTATCATATTTTCATGAAAATAAGGGATTTTCATGTGAATTTTTATTTAAAGGAATTCGCGAAGAGCTGTAGAAATGTCAGAGTAGTCGTAGCCTTTGCGCGCTAGTGCTTGAGTGAGGCGTTGTTTGAGCTCGTAGCCTTCGTATTTTCTAGAATATTTTTGATGTTGTTTTTCCAGTTCCTTCATAATTAGGTCGAGTGTTTGTTCTTCATCTGGCTCGATATCCAATTGGTGATAGGCTTGCTTGGCTAATTCATAACTGAAGCCTTTATTGATAAGATTTTGTGTGATTTTATCTTTTAAGGCTCGTGGTGGAAGTTTTTTAGCGTATTGTTTGGCTAATTTTTGGGCAGTTCGTTGAGCTACCTCGGAAAAATCAAATTCTGAGGTGATCTGATCTATATAGTGGGAAGAGACTCCTTTTTGAATGAGCTTTTGCTTGAGGAGATAGAGTCCCTTGTCACCTGAGAGGTGATTGGATTGAAAGATAGCCCGAGTATAGGCTAAGTCATCGATCCATTTGTCTTCTTTTAAGGTGTTTATGACGGTTTCAATAGTGGATTCGTCGATTTCATGCTTAGCTAAGTAGTCGCGAACTTCGCGAACTGTACGGGCTTTAAAAGAAAGGTGATAAAGGGCTAAATTCTTAGCGTGGGAAAGCTGAGCAAAGGTTTGGATTTCCTTGAGTTCTTCCTGGCTAATTTCCTTATCTCGTGAAAGCATGAAGCGGACGATGGTGTCTTCTGTAATGTAGAGGGATTCGGCTTGATCCAGCTCTAGAAGGTAGAGACGTTTTTTCTTTTCTAATTTGGTGATTTTCATAGGCTTCCTGTTTCGTTTCAGTTTTATTTCGGGTTATGATCAGTCTTTCTCTCTATATTATTCGTATTCTTATTGAGAAATGGTCTGTAATTCCTTGTTTTTCTTTTCAATTCTATCATATTCTAAACGAATGAGAAACTACATGGTATAATAGACATATGAATCTAAAAGTTAAACAAAAAATTCCTTTGAAAATCAAGCGAATGGGAATTAATGGAGAAGGGATTGGCTTTTATAAGAAGACCTTGGTCTTTGTGCCTGGGGCCTTAAAGGGTGAAGATGTCTTTTGCCAAATTACTGCGATTCGAAAGAACTTTGCAGAAGCCAAGCTCTTGTCTGTCAACAAGGCTTCCAAGTATCGAGTAACGCCAACCTGTGATATCTATGAGACCTGTGGGGGCTGCCAGATCATGCATCTGAAGTACAGCAAGCAGTTGGAGTTCAAAACGGACTTGCTGCAGCAGGCCTTGAAAAAATATGCTCCTAAGGGGTATGAAAATTATCTGATCCATCCGACGCTTGGGATGGAAAAACCACAGTATTATCGGGCCAAACTTCAATTTCAGACACGTAAATTTAAGGGGCAGGTCAAGGCTGGTTTGTACGCCCAAAATTCCCATTATTTGGTGGAATTAAGGGACTGTCTGGTCCAGGATCCGGTCATTCAGGAAATCGCTAACCATGTAGCGGAGTTATTGACCTATTACCAGATTCCGATTTCAGATGATCGGAAGCAATTGGGTGTTCGAACCATCATGGTTCGTCGGGCTCGTAAGACTGGACAGGTCCAAATGATCGTGGTGACAAGTCGGCAGATTAATTTAACAGACTTGGTGGCAGATCTAGTAGCAAAACACCCTGAAATTGTGACGGTGGCAGTCAATCTGAATACCTCAAAATCCAGCGAGATCTATGGAGAGAAAACACAGATTATTTGGGGACAGGAGACCATTCGAGAAGGGGTCTTGGATTATGAATTTTCCTTGTCTCCTCGGGCCTTTTATCAGTTAAATCCTGAGCAGACCGAAGTCCTCTATAGTGAAGCTGTCAAGGCCTTAGATGTATCCCCAGAGGATCATTTGATTGATGCCTACTGCGGGGTTGGGACCATTGGTTTTGCTTTTGCGGATAAGGTCATGAGTGTCCGGGGGATGGACATTATCCCTGAAGCGATTGAGGATGCCAAGTACAATGCTAAGCAGATGGGATTTGCTAATACCCACTATGAAGCTGGGACGGCTGAGGAAATTATTCCTCGTTGGTACAAGGAAGGCTATCGGGCAGATGCAGTCATTGTGGACCCGCCACGGACAGGACTGGGTGTTCAATTGATTGACACCTTGCTGCGCTATGCCCCTCAAAAGATGGTCTATGTTTCTTGCAATGTTTCCACCCTGGCGCGGGATCTTGTGGACTTGACCAAGGTGTATGATGTCGTCTACATCCAGTCAGTGGATATGTTTCCCCATACGGCTCGGACAGAGGCTGTGGTGAAATTAGTCAAGAAAGCTTAATCGAATAGGGATCAACAATGGAAATTTGGCAAATCATGTATGAAAAGGCCAATCAGAGGGCCAAGCAGCTCTCCCGGTAGGAGCGTTAGTTTCCTAGGAGCTTAGATGAGAGAAGAATGTGAGTGTGAAAGATGGATAATAAAATTGATGTATCGATTCCCGTTGCTCAAGTCATTGATCAACATCCGGAAGTATTGGACTTGTTGGTGGAGTTGGGCTTTAAACCCTTAGCCAATCCGATCATGCGCAATACAGTTGGGAGCAAGGTTTCCTTGAAGCAAGGATCAAAGTTAGAAGGCACTCCTATGGAGAAGATTGTACGAACACTAGAGGCCAATGGCTATGAAGTAGTGGGGCTAGACTAATGAGTGATGAACGAATTCATGTCTTAAGAGATATCTTATTAGACCTTCATCATGGAGCTTCTCCTGAGTCGGTTCAGGAACGGTTTGATGCGACCTTTAGTGGGGTGTCTGCGATTGAGATTTCCCTCATGGAGCATGAACTGATGAACTCTGATGCAGGTATCACCTTTGAGGATGTCATGGAGCTGTGCGATGTCCATGCCAATCTCTTTAAGAACGCTGTACAAGGGGTCGAAGTGGCAGATACCGACCATCCAGGCCATCCAGTTCAGATCTTTAAACAGGAGAACTTAGCCCTTCGGGCCGCTATGATGCGGGTCCGTCGCTTGCTGGATAATTATGAGACGACGGAGGATCCTGAGATGATCCAGGAGATTCACAAAGGCCTCTTGCGTCAGTTGGGCTTGGTGGGTCAATTTGATCGGCATTACCGTCGCAAGGAAGAGTTGATGTTTCCCATTATGGAGCGCTATGGGCATGATTCCCCCCCTAAAGTCATGTGGGGAGTGGATGACCAGATTCGAGAACTCTTTGCGAAAGCGATGGACGCGGCCAATAAACTACCAGATTCGGGTATTTCTGAAGTCAAAGAGCGCTTTGAAGCCTTTGCGCAAGAGTTTGAGGCTATGATCTTCAAGGAAGAATCGATCCTCTTGATGATTTTGCTGGAGGCCTTTAGTCAGGATGATTGGCTCTCCATTGCGGAAGAAAGTGATGCCTATGGTTATGCCATTATCATTCCGAGTGAGAAATGGGTGCCAAAACGCGTGGACTTCAAGGAAGAAGGAGTAAGAGAGACAGAAGGTTCAGGTGAGGCCCTTCCTTCTTCAAATGGAAGCGAGCACCGCCAGGTTATTGAGACTCCTGAGGGACAATTGACCATTACCTTCACGCCTAAGAAAAAAGAAGAGAGCTTCGACCGTCAACAACCACAAGCTTTTGGCCATGGATTTTTATCGGTGGAGCAAGCGAATTTGATCTTGAACCATCTACCGATGGAGATCACTTTTGTCAATAAGGATGATATTTTCCAATATTACAATGATGCAGCGCCTTTTGAGGAGATGATTTTCAAACGGACGCCGTCGCAGGTAGGACGCAATGTCGAATTGTGTCACCCGCCAAAATACTTGGAGAAGGTCAAAGCCATCATGCAAGGGCTTCGAGAAGGCAAAAAAGACAAGTACGAAATGTGGTTCAAATCCGAATCGCGTGGGAAATTTGTCCATGTCACCTATGCAGCAGTGCGTGATGAAGCTGGAGACTTTCAAGGTGTCTTGGAATATGTCCAGGATATCCAACCCTATCGGGAAATCGATAGTGAATTTTATAGAGGATTGGAGTAAGAATGAGCTACGAAAAAGAATTTATGAAAGAATTTGAGGCGTGGATCAAGACCCAGGTCATGATCAATGAGATGGCCCTGACAGAAAGCAAGAAGGTCTATGAAGAAGATCAGGACGAGCGGGCCAAGGAAGCCATGATTCGCTATGAGAGTCGCTTGGATGCCTATCAATTCCTTCAAGGGAAGTTTGCTAACTACCATGAGGGGAAAGGGTTCCACGATCTTCCAGATGGCTTGTTTGGAGAGAGAACCTATTAAAAGCTCTTTGTGAAGGCCTTTTACCGGCCGGATTTGGCTGAAAATAGTGCAATGACTTGATTTTTCGAGGGATTGTGTTACAATAAAAAAGTTGAACAGACATCAACGAATTATCGAAAGTAATATTGGTGATGAAACCTTGTTGCCTTAGGGATTGATCACTGGATACGTAGGAGGAAAAATGGCAAAGAAGAACGTTAACCGTGCGAAACAATACAAACATCAAAATAGACATCTTTTGAAAAAAGCTGTCGCAACTGTAGGAGCAGCTGTTAAAGAAGCGCCTAAGAAAGTTGAGAAAGCAGCAAAAGCAGTAGCGAAAGAAGTGAAACAAGCAGCTTCTTCAGTGGAAGAATTCGCTGCAAGCTTGGAAGGTGTAGCACTAGATCGTGCGCAAACATTCTATGATGAAGGTATTCGCTCTGTTGCGGACTTCGCAAACTGGACAGAGAAAGAGTTGTTGGCCCTTAAAGGAATCGGCCCAGCTACCATCAAAAAATTGCAAGAACTTGGTGTCAAGTTTAAATAATCGCTTTTGTGATTTCTTGCTATTTCCAGGAAAACTTGATAAAATGAAGCTGTTAGAGGTGTTTTGAGTCCCACATTTTACAGAAAGTGGCGGTGCTGAGAAGTCTACAAATGTGTCAAAACTAGTTGCTAATGGATGAAAAATTGAAATAAAAATGTCTTTTTGTTTAAAAGACGAGAGTTGCGGGCGTTGCCCGAAATTGGGTGGTACCGCGGATAAACATATTCGTCCCTGTCATGTAGATGGCAGGGGCGATTTTTCTTTTACCCCCCTAGCCCTAGTTGAAGGAGCTTGTCATGAAACAATCTTTTAAAACCAGCAAACTCTACTATGGTTTTCCGATTTTCATCTTGGGGTATCAGGACCAGAACTTTGGGCACAATATCACGACCTGCAGCTCCTCTTATAGCCTTGGAGATTGGCTGGTCATTGGAGTTGGTGCTGAGGAAAATGCAGCTGACCAGATTAAGCATTATCAACAGTTCAGCGTGAACATCCCTGACGAAAATCTCATGCTTGAGATGGAGCAGGCTGGTTTTATCAGCCATCGGGAGAAATTGGAACACTTGGAGCTTGATTTCGAGATTTCTGAACGGACTCAGGCTCCGATTTTGGAGGCCTGTCCAGTCGTATTGGATTGCCAGGTGGATCGGATTATCGAGGAAGATGGCATCTGTCATATCTTTGCCAAAATTCTTAATCGACTGGCTGATACAGAGCTCTTGGACGACAAGGGTCATTTTAAAAATGACCGCTTTGCGCCGACTTACTTTATGGGGGACGGCCATCAGCGCGTTTACCGTTATCTAGATGACCGAGTCGATCCCATGGGAAGCTTTATCAAGAAAGGGAGGAAGAAGAATGACAAGAGCTGAACTGCCAGAACGAATCGAGACCGAGCGTCTAGTCTTACGAGTCCGTACCGTGGCGGATGCTGAGGATATCCATGCTTACGCCAGTCTTCCAGAAGTCTCCTACCCAGCAGGTTTTCCACCCGTCAAGACCTTGGAAGATGAAATCTATTACCTAGAACATATCCTTCCTGAGCGTAATGAAAAGGACAATCTCCCAGCAGGCTATGGAATTGTTGTAAAAGGGACCGATACCATCATCGGCTCTGTTGATTTCAACCATCGCCACGAAGACGATGTGCTAGAACTTGGCTATACCTTACACCCAGACTATTGGGGTCGAGGCTATGTGCCAGAAGCAGCGCGTGCCTTGATTGATCTGGCTTTTAAAGAACTGGGGCTTCATAAGATAGAATTGTCTTGCTTTGGCTACAATATCCAAAGTCAACGAGTCGCTGAGAAACTTGGTTTTACCCTCGAAGCTCGCATAAGAGACCGCAAAGATGCTCAAGGCAACCGCTGTGATGATTTGAGATATGGCTTGCTGAAGAGTGAGTGGGAGGTTTTTTAAGTGAGTAAGATATATCTTGTTTCTATAAGCCTTAAGAGGAGAAATGATGAGAAGTAGTCAGATTCAAATATTAGACGCTTGGATTACAGTGGAACAATTGTCAGAAGGGGATATTGAAAAAAGTGATTCTAAGTATAAGATTTTTCAAGGGAATGACTATCAATCGATATTAAAAGAGTTTTTAAATCGTCAAAAATTAAAATCTAATTCTGGGGTTGTTGTTTATTGTGGAATTTTCCCTTTTCAAAAAATAATTAAATTGTTAAGAGGAAAATACAATTTAAAGGCGACTGAGGAAGAATTGGGAAGATCTTCTTATAAATTTACTTTTGCTCTTTATTTTGATAATGATTTGAATTTCTTACCAGATAAATTGTTTTTAACCATGGGTGGCCAAATTTGTAAAGATGAAGGGTTACCGAATGATTTCTGGAAGACAGAAAATGAACTTCGAGAACAGTTGGGGCAGGCATTTCTTGATGGAGAGTTCAACGCAGTTTTAAGTGAACTTCTGAATAAGTATAAAATTTCACCAAGTGATTGTAGATATCTTTTTGTTAAGAATTTTGATGACGAAATAAACTTACATTCATTCTTTCTAAAGGATTTGAAATTAGCAAAATTAATTAATAATGAAAATCTTAATCGGTACTTATCAGGATCTGCCTCTGAAAGGATCAATTTGGATAGTAATAAAGAATCTTCCAATTTTAATCCAAATGATTTAGAAATTATTCTTGAACCGAAAAATTATCCATTAGGAAGATTTCCTAGTAACCCTAAATTTGCTCTTTCCATGATGCAACAAGTAGCTGTAAATCTAGCTTCAAATGCAGGCAAGGATATGAGAAGTGTCAATGGTCCTCCAGGGACTGGTAAAACGACACTTTTAAAAGATATTTTTGCAGACTTGGTAACGGAACAGGCGAGAATTATTAGTGAACTACCGACTCCTAAACTAAAAGGGAATCTAGTTTATCATGACAATCCATATCTTATTGCGAAATTGCCAAAGGAGATTGCAGATAAAGGAATCGTTGTTGCGAGTTCTAATAATGGTGCTGTTAAAAATATTGTTAATGAATTACCCCAAAGAAAAGAAATCTATCAGAATTCAAATTGGTTAGATGAGTTGGAGAAAATTGATTATTTTGCTGAAATCAGTAATGATTTACTACTAGAAGATGAGGATGTTTCTAACAATACAAAATATTGGGGATTATTTTCGATAGAAGGTGGAAAAAAACAGAATAGAGACCGTCTACAAAAAGTTGTAGAAGCAATAGAACAAGAGTTGAATTCAGATAAATTTCAATCGAATCCCTTATTATATGAAGAGTTCAAAATTCAATATCAGAAGTTAAATGATAAAAGAAAAAAGATGCAAGATATAGCGGATAAGATTCGATTGCATGGTGAACTGAAAAATGTGTACCAGCAACTTGAATTTGAATTTCAGCAGGATAATGCTAAGAGATGTATAGAACTATCTAAAATACGGGATAAACAGACTCAATTAGAAAATAGTAAAAAGGAAAAAGAGACGGAGTTGTCTAAGCATGAGCATATTATTTCTATATTAAATGTTAACAAACAGATAGCAGCGCAAGATGTTGAGTTGATAAAATTACAAACTCCACGCTTTCTATTGCTAAAGAGACTTTTTACACCATCGAAATTAGATACTTATTTTATGAGCTTGAATCAAGCGAATGAAAATCTAAAAGCGGAAATGAAGAAGGTACATGATGAAAGCCGATATTGCCACGTTTTGCAAAAAGAGATTAAAAAGTATGAAAATGAATTAGCTCAACTGAGTCATAGACAACAGTTGTATAATGAATGGAAATCTAAACAAGAAAATAAATTAGTTCGTCATCAGGAAATAATTTCAATATTACAATCTGAACTTGCTGCCTCTCCTGTAAAAAAATTGGATTTTTCTGCCCCATATGAAAATCTCCAAGTATCAAATTTTTGGTTTGATGATGACTATCGAGAAGAGCAAAGTCGTTTGTTTATAAAAGCACTGGCTGTTAGGAAGCAATTTCTATATGACAATAAAAAGCATTTTAAAAAAGCATTATGGATTTGGAATAACCCCCAACGCTATTCAATGAGAGACAATGCTAGTGATTTATATAAAGCTGCGTGGGATTGGGTTAATTTCACTATTCCAGTTATTAGTACAACTTTTGCAAGTTTCAATTCCATGTTCTGGTGTTTACCTGAAAATAGTATCGGTAACGTATTTATTGATGAAGCAGGTCAGGCATTGCCTCAAGCTAGTGTGGGAGCGATTTTTAGAAGTAAACGTGTTTTGGCTGTGGGAGACCCTGCTCAAATACAACCAGTACAGACTATAGATAAAAATATTTTAGGATTCTTAGCACAGCACCATAAGATAGTATCTAAATATCTTCTATCATCAACGCAGGAATTGATAGATTCTGCTAGTAGATATGGCTTTAAAAAACAAGATGGAACATGGATAGGACTTCCTCTTTGGGTTCATCGACGTTCTAGTGATCCTATGTTCAGTATTTCTAATAAAATTTCTTACGACAACTTAATGGTTCAAGGAAAGAAAGAAGCTCGAGGCGTAGGCGCATGGTTTGATGTTATCGGGGGTGCTAAGGATAAATTTGTTTCTGAGCAAGCTGATTATTTGAAGGAAGAATTGAAGAAACGACATGAGGAATTTAATGATATTTATGTAATAACCCCTTTTAAAAATGTATCAAATCAACTAGCAAAAGAACTGGATGAAATTGGTTTTACAAAGAGAGAAAATGGAAAACCTGTAAATGTAGGGACTGTACACACTTTCCAAGGAAAAGAAAATAAGATTGTGTATTTTGTTCTTGGAGCAGATAATATGAGTGAGGGAGCTGCTCGCTGGGCGGTCTCTGAACCAAATATCTTAAACGTTGCAGCGACTAGAGCTAAAGAAGAGTTTTATATTATTGGGAATAAGTCCCTTTACAAAGCTATACATAGTCCTATTATAAGAGATACTATTAATATTTTAGATGCTTATCAAAGTAGCTTAGAAAATAATTAGAAAGGACACACACATGTCTAAAGAACTTTCACCTAAATACAATCCAGCCGAGGTTGAGGCTGGTCGTTACCAAAAATGGCTTGATGAAGATGTTTTCAAGCCTTCAGGCGATAAAAAGGCTAAGCCTTATTCTATCGTTATTCCACCACCAAACGTAACTGGGAAACTCCACCTCGGTCACGCTTGGGATACTACTTTGCAAGATATCATCATCCGTCAAAAACGCATGCAAGGTTTTGATACACTTTGGCTTCCTGGTATGGACCATGCTGGGATTGCGACTCAGGCTAAGGTTGAGGAGCGCTTGCGTGGCGAGGGCATCAGCCGTTATGATCTCGGTCGTGAAAAATTCCTTGAGAAAGTCTGGGAATGGAAAGACGAATATGCCACTACTATCAAGGAACAATGGGGCAAGATGGGACTCTCTGTTGACTACTCTCGCGAGCGTTTCACGCTTGACGAAGGTTTGTCAAAAGCAGTTCGCAAGGTCTTTGTGGACCTTTACAAGAAAGGTTGGATCTACCGTGGTGAGTTTATCATCAACTGGGACCCAGCAGCTCGCACAGCCCTTTCTGATATCGAGGTTATCCATAAGGATGTCGAAGGTGCCTTCTACCACATGAACTATATGCTAGAAGACGGTTCACGCGCCCTTGAAGTTGCGACTACCCGTCCTGAGACTATGTTTGGGGACGTTGCCGTTGCGGTCAATCCAGAAGACCCACGCTACAAGGACCTGATTGGTAAAAATGTCGTCCTTCCAATCGCTAATAAATTGATTCCAATCGTTGGGGACGAACACGCAGATCCTGAGTTTGGTACTGGTGTCGTTAAAATAACGCCTGCCCACGATCCAAACGACTTCTTGGTTGGTCAACGCCATAACTTGCCACAAGTTAACGTCATGAACGACGACGGAACCATGAACGAGCTTGCCTTCGAATTTGCAGGTATGGACCGTTTTGAAGCTCGTAAGGCAGTCGTTGCTAAGTTGGAAGAAATCGGTGCCCTTGTTAAAATCGAAAAACGTGTCCACAGTGTTGGTCACTCAGAGCGTACAGGTGTAGTGGTTGAGCCACGCTTGTCTACGCAATGGTTTGTGAAGATGGATCAATTGGCTAAGAACGCCATTGCCAACCAAGATACAGAGGACAAGGTAGAATTCTACCCACCTCGTTTCAACGATACCTTCCTCCAATGGATGGAAAATGTCCACGACTGGGTCATCTCTCGTCAGCTCTGGTGGGGTCACCAAATCCCTGCTTGGTACAATGCTGAGGGTGAAATATACGTCGGCGAAGAAGCTCCAGAAGGCGACGGATGGACTCAGGACGAAGACGTCTTGGATACGTGGTTCAGTTCTGCCCTTTGGCCATTCTCTACCATGGGCTGGCCGGATGTCGACTCAGAAGACTTTAAACGTTATTATCCAACATCAACTTTGGTGACTGGTTATGATATTATTCCTTTCTGGGTGTCTCGGATGATTTTCCAAGGTTTGGAATTTACTGGCAAGTCGCCATTCAAAAATGCCTTGATTCATGGTCTCATTCGTGATGAGCAAGGACGCAAGATGTCGAAATCTCTCGGTAACGGGATTGATCCAATGGATGTTATTGATAAGTACGGAACAGATAGCCTTCGTTGGTTCCTTTCAAACGGTTCTGCACCAGGGCAAGACGTGCGCTTCTCTTACGAGAAAATGGATGCTTCATGGAACTTCATTAACAAGATCTGGAACATCTCTCGCTACATCCTCATGAACAATGAAGGTTTGACCCTTGAGCAAGCAACTGCCAATGTGGAAAAAGTTGTTAACAAGGAAGCTGGAAATGTCACTGACCGTTGGATTCTCCACAACCTCAATGAAACCATCGGAAAAGTCACTGAAAACTTTGATAAGTTTGAATTTGGTGTGGCTGGCCACATCCTCTACAACTTCATCTGGGACGAGTTTGCGGACTGGTACGTTGAGTTGACCAAGGAAGTCCTTTATAGCGATAACGAAGAAGAGAAAGGCATCACACGTTCTGTTCTCCTTTATACTTTGGACAAGATTCTTCGTCTCCTTCACCCAATCATGCCATTCGTAACAGAGGAAATCTTTGGACAAATCTCAGAAGGCTCTATCGTTACAGCAGAATACCCAACTGTTAACCCAGCCTTTGAAGACCTTGTTGCCCACACTGGTGTAGAAAGTCTCAAAGACTTGATCCGTGCTGTTCGTAATGCGCGTGCAGAAGTAAACGTTGCGCCAAGTAAGCCAATCACCATTCTTGTGAAGACTAGCGATAGTGACTTGGAAGCCTTCTTTAACAGCAATGTTAACTACATCAAACGCTTCACAAATCCAGAACACTTGGAGATCGCATCAAACATCCCTGCACCTGAACTCGCGATGTCAAGCGTCATCACAGGAGCAGAAATCTACTTGCCGCTGGCAGACCTCCTCAATGTCAAAGAAGAATTGGCTCGTCTCGACAAGGAACTAGCTAAATGGCAAAAAGAACTGGATATGGTCGGTAAGAAGCTCTCTAACGAACGCTTCGTAGCCAATGCAAAACCAGAAGTCGTCCAAAAAGAACGCGACAAACAAGCCGACTACCAAGCTAAATACGACGCGACCGTAGCTCGTATTGATGAGATGAAGAAGTTGGTGAAATAAACACAGAAACACGGCGGAATGCCGTGTTTTTTTGGTATAATGGTGAAGAGAAACTTTCACTATATTGAAAGATATTATTACACAATAATAAATAAGTGAAAATCATATATTATTAACTATAAATTAGGTGGAATTATAGTTTTAAACTATGAAGAAAATAATATTTTGTTATAAAGGTAGGACAATATTATGTACAAGCTTGAAGATTACACAGACGTTCAATCGTATATTGAATTGTTGATTAATAATAAAAACAAAGAATATTCAAAAAATGATATCCTAGATCTCCCTATTGAACGTTATAAAGATTTTTTAAAAGAAGGGGATTGCCCCCAAGAAGCATGGAAAGAATTAGTAGAAGAGTTTTTTAAGCTATATGAAGATATAGATATTGTTAAATTAGGGAGAAATCGATCTGAAATAAGAATACCTACAAATAGAGGTTCTAGTTGGAAAAATTATGAATCTAGACTGAAAAAGCAAGGATGGAATTTGAATAGTATCGAGACTCTTAAAAAATCTACTGTAGAAATACTTAGCTACTTAAGCAATTCGAAAGAGAATAGTGGAATTTCGAAAGGTTTGGTTCTAGGAAATGTACAGTCTGGAAAAACTGCAAATATGTCCGGGGTTATTTCTATGGCTGCAGATTTGGGATATAATTTCTTTATTATCTTATCTGGAACTATTGAGAACTTGAGGAACCAGACTGCAAATCGCTTGTATAATGACGTTAAAGATACAAGAAATTTGAATTGGAGATTAGTAGATAGACCAAACTTAAAAAACAACATCGCTGATCATAAAATATCAACATTTTCATTGGAAGAAAATGCTAGAGATAGGTATTTAACCGTATGTCTAAAAAATAAAAGTCGCCTTGAAAATCTAATACGTTGGCTTTACTCAGATGAAAACAAGTCTAGACAATTAAAGATTTTAGTGATTGATGATGAAGCTGACCAAGCAAGTATTAATACTAATAATATCGAAGAACAAGATCCAACAACAATAAACAAACTAATTAGAAAATTGGTTAACAAAGATAATGTAAAAGCAATGAACTATATTGCTTATACAGCAACTCCATATGCAAATATATTAAATGAAACTACTGGAAATTCCCTCTATCCAAAAGATTTTATTGTTGTATTGCCTCAATCAAGTGACTACATTGGTCCTGAAGAAATGTTTGGAACATCAGAACCGGAACAAGTACAAAAAATTGATATCGTTAGAGAAATTAGTGATGATGATGTTCAAATCATTAGAAGACTAGGAAAAGGTGAAGAGATTCAAATACCAAAATCTTTAGAATTAGCTATTAATTGGTTTATCATTTCAACCGGTGCAATGCGTCATCTAGGATATAGAAAACCGATTAGTATGCTAATACACACCTCTTTTAAAGTTAGTGAGCATGAATTGATTGCTAATGTAGTTGCCTACTATATTAGAAAAGTTCGAAAGAATCCTTGTAAATTTTTCAAAAATCTAAAGAATCTCTATAATAATGAAAAAATAGACTTTAGTAAAGAGAAATTTTTAGAGAATATGAATAATTATAGTTCCCCAGGAGATGTACCGTCTTATCCTGAGTGGAAAGACATCAGAGAACAGATTGAGAGAATTTTCCGTTTGGATGATGATGAGTATCTAAGTCATGTTCAATTAACCGATGAAGGCGTTCCTAAATATCACGAAGGTTTTCATATTGCAATTGATAATAGCAAAATGACATCTGCTGATGAAATGATTAGATTAGTTTATCCAAATTCTATAAATGCTACTAAACTAGCTCCTGCTTTCATTGTGATAGGAGGAAATACTCTATCTAGAGGATTAACTATCGAAGGGTTAGTATCTACGTTCTTTTTAAGAAAAACTAATCAAGCAGATACTTTAATGCAAATGGGACGGTGGTTTGGCTATAGAAAAGGGTATGAAATATTCCCTAGAGTATGGATGGAGTACGACGCGTATGAACGGTTTCAATTCCTATCTCAACTAGACTATGAATTGAGGTCGAATTTAGTAGAGTATTCTAAAAGAAATCTTACTCCAATAGAAGTTGCTCCAAAAATAAAAAATTCTCCAGACTATCAGTTAGTCAGGATTACTTCAGTTAATAAAATGCAATCTGCTATTTCAGCTGAATTTAATTTTTCTGGCTTTAATTCTCAAACTGTTTTTTTTAAAGACGATATGGAACAATTAGCTCATAACTTCCGTTTAACTGAAACATTTCTAAATTCACTTGGAACACCTCAAAAGTCTACAGCTTCAGATTCTAAACTAGTTTGGAAAGATATTGACTCAGTCCAAGTTGAAAATTTTTTACAAGAATATCAGGTTATTTCCGAAGATAAACGGATGGCAACAATAAATAATCTAATTGAATGGTTGAAAGAAAATAATCATACAATTAATGACTGGAATATTGTATTATCAAGCAAAGGTAAAATTGAATTGGCAGATGTTGATAGCGATTGGAATATTCATGGTTATAATCCTAAGGGAGTAACACGGACGAAATTAGTTCCCGGTAGCAAAGGAGAGATTGTTTCAATTGGTGTATTGCGTCAACCTGATGATTTGATTGCTGATATTGATGAACTTAATCCTAATGAGAAGAAAGTTGTGAAAATGGATGATATTCGCGAGTTGAGAAATTCTAAAGGACTTGAGAAAACTCCTTTACTAGTAATTTATAGAATTGATAAGGATAGTGAACCAGCAAATAAACTATCCAAACGAAGAGAGAAACTAAACTTCAGTCATGATATAATTGGGATAAATATTTTGATACCAAGTTTTATTGATGTTTCAACAAAAAATATTACAACTCAATTGATGCCGTTGATTAAATCTATTGATGATTAAGGGAGACAAAATATTGAAAATAAAAATTGCTACAGATGATCCTCAAAGCATGGCTCAGGATGGCGCCTCGATATTGCGATCACTTCAAAACAAATCCATACCATTGCTTGATTTAATAGTGCGCGAATCAATTCAGAACAGTTTAGATGCTGGAATTGACGGTGTAGGAAATACAAGAGTTGATTTTCATTTTGGAGATTTTGATGCGGATAATTTAGCTAGACATCTTGAAGGAGTATCTGATGAACTTTTATCAAACTACTGCAATAGAACAAAATTTTTAGCGATATCTGATAAAAATACTTTTGGATTGACGGGAGCTATATCAGGAGACTATCATGATGATTTGGTAAATTCTAACTTTCACAAACTGGTTTTTGGAATAGGTAAGAATCAGGAGAAAGAAGGTGCAGGAGGAAGTTGGGGATTAGGAAAGACTAGTTTTTTTAGAATAGGAAATGGAATAGTTATTTATTATACCAGAATTAAAACAGCAAATTCTTACGAAGAAAGATTAATAGGTTCTTTAATAGAGAATAGTAAATTGGAAGAAAGATTACTACCGAAGTCAAACAGAGGAATTGCTTGGTGGGGTGAAGAGGGGGTTAATAATCAGATTCTTCCTGTTACAGATCCGGATAAAATAAAGGAGATTTTAAATCTATTTAATCTTAAACCTTATCAAACCAATGAGACGGGAACTACAATTCTTATACCTTATCTTAGAGAAGAAATTTATAATATGCAAGATCACGGCTCGTTACATTATTGGATGAGTGATTTGAAATCATCAATAAAAATGTCTGTTTTAAGATGGTATTTTCCTAGATTAATGAATATAACTTATAAAAGTCATTTTAAGTCCAATATGCTTGTGTGTTCAGTTAATGAAGAAATTATAAATGTCGAATCTGAAGCTATATTTAATATTTTTCAAAAGTTATATAATTCAGCATTATTAGGATATTCTGTGACTGATAAAGTTGTTGTTCATCCCATTAAACTTAGCAGAAAAGCTTGCGAAGATAACAGCAAACCTCTAGGTTTCATAGCTTATATAGAAGCTTCTGAAGAAGACTTAGAAATGGGTCCTCCAAATAATTGTCCTTCTCCTTTAGCATATATAGGCAAAAGTCCGTCGACAGAAGCTTCAACTGAAACTAAGATTTTCTCGTATTGTAGACAACCTGGAATGATTGTAGAATACGACTCAGATAATTCTTGGTTACCTAGTTCCAAAATTCTTGAAGATAGACATATGTTAATTTCAATTTTTGTTCCAGTCTCCAAAGAAAAACTTTCTCCTAGATTTTATCCCAACTTTCCTACTTTAGAGTCTTATTTACGAAGTATAGAAAATGCTGACCATGCTAATTGGCTTGATGAAAATGGGTTTACTCTTATTAAGAGATTAAAAGATGGAATTCGTAATTCTATTCTTACTGATTTTGAAGAAAATGAATTTTCAGAAACAGGAACTGAGACAAGTAGACTATCAAAAGTGTTAGGAAAATTTCTTCTCCCTCCAACAGGATATGGTAAAAATTCAAGTTTAGATATTAATAGCGGAAATCGACAAAGTAGGAATGCTGGACTCAAATGTAGTTTATCCATCGATTCTGTTAATATTGTCGATGGAATGAAAGTGATTTTGAAAGTTAAGGTTAGGGTGCCTAGAAATCATAAAGCAAAGGTCAAGCTTCTCCTTGAAACTCAAGACGGTCATATCGATTATAATAAATGGCATGATGACTTTGAGGATATTCCATATCCATTTAGTATTATATCAGTTAAAGACTTGAATAATTCTTATTTTAAAAATTTAAATGATTTTACAAATCAAGGAGAAGTTATACTTCCGCTTGTTGATCAAGATATTAGGACCGATCTAGAAATTATTGTCCTTAAAAATTCAAATCAGTATAGACCGACGATAATTATCACTCAGTAAAAGGGAGAAACAATATGAATACTTTTAACTTATTTAAACAAATTGATGAAGAGTTAGAAGAAAAAATTGGCCTTAATATCAGTGATTATTTTCTAAATTATGATACTGATGTAGAAAAAAAAGAAATTCTTAACTCTGTTGAGCCAAATACCATTCAAATAATGTCTGACCTTGATAGCAGTTGGACAGCAGATTATGACAACTTAACAATTAAGCAAACAATAAAAATTGAGAATCCTTCATACTTATTCGGGCCCGACGGAGTTACTTTGGAGAAAAACAAGCTTGGAATTGGGGTGCATGTTCATTCCAGAACTTCAATGTTTCAGGAAACTATTGCAATGGCTGAAGTTTGTAAAAATGATATACCTCTGTCATTTGATTTAGTTTATTCATTTCCAAAAGGGAAATTAAGAGGAAAAGTACATATAGAAACATTTTTTTATGTTAAAGAATTAAATGAGACTTATCCTACACATGCAGATTTACAAGGTATGCGAGTTTCTCAAAAGAATATTTCAGAACTCATCTTGATTATCGATGGCGCGGGTTCTATGTTCCCTATTGGAGAATTTGAAGAAAAGAATGGTCCTCTATGGAAATTAAAAATTAACAATTTCAATCCCGCTGAAGATTTATTTTCTACTGACAATATAAATTTGTTACTTAACAAATCCCATAGCCTATTTAAGCAATTGAAAGAACGCAAGACGGCTCTTAGTAGAGGACTTATGTCAGAAATTGTTTCTCAAGCCATGTCTCTCATTATCGACAAGGTCATAAAAGAGATTGAAGATGATGAGATTATTTCGGATTCAGCTGATGGAACTATTCTTTCAATTGTTAATTACTGGATTTCTGTTTTTGAAGTTGAAACTAGTGATAGTGTGCGTATTTCAAACTCATTAAAACTAGCCTTAGAACAAATTTTATCAGAGGAGTAATGAATGATAAATTGGGAACAAATTAATTATGATATTACCAAAGCTACTGTCGAATTTAATTCATTAAATAACATAAATCCAATTGCTATTACAACTAATTTGAGTTCAGAATTTAAATATATTAGGAAACTCTTAATACAAGCTCGAGATGACATTTTTGATGAGTATCATTTAGATGCTGCTGAAAAGTTGGGATATAATTTTGATTTATTGTTTGCAATTAAATTATATGAAATACTAGGGACAAATAATAATTTTTGTAATAGAGTAGCGTCAGATGATGACGTTTGGAGATTTTTATCAATCAGAGTTATTCCAGACATAGTTCATAGCCGATGGGGAATGAATGAAACAAGATATATAACTTCTAGAAGAATTTGGCTAAAAAATATATGGTGGTACATACACTTATCTTGGAATGGCAGTTCGAAAAGAACATATGAGATATTAAAAAATAATACTACAGATACGATTCAGCAATTAGTTGAACGGCCAGGTGTTGGTTACTACGTTTCCTTATATAGAGAAATTATGTTTCAATATTCTACAATCAATGATCCTAGTAGATTTTTGTTTCGAAAGGTTCTTAAGTTAAATACAGCACTTTTACCAGTAACATATCCTGAACTTATTCCAGGCGGTATTAAAAAATATGTAGGATATCTTTTTAGAAAGGTTCAATAGTTTTGCTAATTTTAAATAATATCTTTGAACATATTTTTTTGAAGAACGTTAATCAAATTAAACGAATACGTATTTTAACAGGATATACTTCAGGAATTTTTTTAAAGTTTTTTGTTAAAGAATTTCCCAATATACCTATAGATGTCTATATAGGTATGGCACAACAAGGGATTAAAAAGAATGATCATGATATATACTTAAAACTCTCTAAAGAAAGTAGTTTTAATTTGTACTATCAAGTTGCTGGAAAAGATACTCATATGAAACTATTTGAAATTGAATATTTTAATCATAAAGAGACATATGTTGGTTCAGCAAACTTTTCTTTCTCTGGGATGTTTGAGCAGAATGAGCTAATGACACTAGTAGATTCAGTTTGTGATTCATTATTTTTGGATCAATTTAATAGATCAATAGAAGTAAGTGATCCTAAGGTAGTTGGATTACTCTTAGATTGTGATGAAGATTATACTGGAACAGATGACATTTCAATAACTGATGAAAATCAAGTTAGGTACAGTCGTATCTGCAAACCTTATACTATATCATTTCGTCGTAATTCTGTCTTTTTAAGTAAGTTTCAAGTCCCCCTTGTTACAGATACACTTAACTGTAAAATTTATAATAAAGATGGTAAAACAATTATTTGTTTTCCAAGTAGCTTTAGAGTACGTACGAAGTTTCCAATCAATAAGAGAATTAGCTTATTCTATGAGAATATTGAATTACAATGTCTGGTTTATGGTAAATTCAATGGAAAGTTGCAATTCGAAAATCGAAAATTAGAAGAAATATTAATGGAAAAATTCCAATGTAGTTTGGATATGTTAGAACAAAGATTACTTACTTTAGGTGCTTCGAATTTACTATTTGAGAGGATCAATGAAACAGAGTATATTATCTCTTTTTAAATCAAAAATATAGTAAAAATTATAGGAGGTTTGTGAATTTTGTTAAAAATGATTGAGACATTCAGTGGTATAGGAAGCCAAACGCAAGCTTTAAAAAATTTAGGAATTGAACATAAAGTAGTTGCAATTGCTGAATGGGATATTAATGCAATGTATGCATATGATATATTACATAATGGAAAACAAGATATAAAAAGCTTAAGACACCATACGAAAGAATCGTTAATAAGTATCCTTTCAAAATATAACTTATCTAGCAATGGTAAAAATCCTATAACATTAAAGGCTTTGAAATCAATGTCTGTAGCTCAATTAAAAGCCATATATATTTCTATAAAAAGAAATAATAATTTAGTTGATATATCGGAAATACATGCTCAAGACTTACCAGATGCAGATATTTTGACTTATTCTTTTCCTTGCCAGGATCTATCTGTTAGTGGACATTGGCATAATAATACAAGTGGTATAGATAGAGATGCTGAAAATCGTTCAACGTTATTATGGGAAATCGAAAGAATCTTGAAAGAATATGTTGCATCTCAAAAGAAACTACCACGGTTTCTACTAATGGAGAATGTTAGTAATATTTTGTCAAAAAGGCATATTGATAATTTTAATGAGTGGAAAGAGTTTCTATGCAATATTGGGTATATAAATAAGGTCTACACTTTAGATGCTAGAAATTTTGGAGTTCCACAATCAAGAGAAAGAACGTTTATGGTTAGTATCTTATCCGAAAATTCTAAAGAGAATGAAGTCATAACGGATTATTTAAGTAAGAATGACTTACAAACATATAAAATTGATAAGTGTAGAAATTTACGTGATTTTTTAAGATTGGATTATTCTTTAACAAAATATAAACAAGAAGCAATTGAGAGTACTCCTAGGTTTACTGAATCAAGAAAAAAAATTTACAATGAAAATATTGTACTTGCCATTGGAACTGAAATCATAGAGTCAAATGCCAAAACGGTGACTACAAAGCAAGATAGAAACCCCAACTCCGGTATTATAAAATATGATAAAAATAATTATTTGGTGGAATGGAATACTTATTATAGAAACTTAACTCCTAGGGAGTGTTTTATGTTAATGGGATTTAAAGAAGAACAATTTGATTTGTTGATGTCTAATAATTTTGAGAATAAGAAAGGAACGATGTTTTTAACTATGAGTAAATTGAATAAGATGGCTGGAAATAGTATTGTCGTTCCGATTCTTGAAAAAATTTTTGAGCAACTAGATGATCTTCGGAAAGAAGTATTGTTTTTGAAAAATTATGAAAGTAGGGAAAAAGTATAATTTTAAAAATAAACCCTATTTCAGATACGCATATAGTTTTATTATATATAAATAAGAATTTGGTTTAATATTATGTTCATTTTTATTTGATTGTAATTTTATAGTTGGATGATCAATAGCTACTCAGTTAAGTTATTTAAATTCATGTATTGTTACTTTAAATGGGTAATTAAAGAATTAATCCAAATTCAAAAACGGTGAAATCGGCATTGATTTTATCTGGATTGATGTGGATAATCCTCCTGCAGATGCGATTGGTTGGGTTGCGAAAGCTTCTTCATCCACAGAATACAAAAGAACCTCCTAGTTTATC
>NZ_JBYQGU010000022.1:0-15208 GCF_058200455.1 Streptococcus sp. SCPM-O-B-15294 (M123)
GACCCATAGTTATCGATTTGGGCCGATACCGACCGCCCCAGTCCATTTGTCAGACCGGACAAAAACACCACCATAAACATGAGAATGGTAATGAGAAGTTCAATCAGGATAAACTTCTTGGGTTGGTATTTGATTTCATTCCATGCGATTTTCATATTCGTTCTCCTTTTAGCACGGAGGTGCTCGAGTAGCTTGGCACCTAAACATACTCTACCATCATACCACAACTGGAGGGATAATATGGGACTGGTGTTTGGGGAAGGGAGAGTAATGAAGAAAAGTTTGAAGCTCAAATCATAAAATAATATGTATGCTCTTGACAATTCTTATTAAAAGCGTTAGAATTCTACTATAAGTTGTTCACTTTTGAACAAATAAATTATAAACAAGGAGTCCAATTATGGCAGAAATTTCACTATCCCCAGAAGAACTCACCTCGCAAGCCGCTGTTTATTCAAACGCTCGCGATCAAATTGAAGCTGCTATCCAAGCAGTAAACAGTGCCAATGGAGAAATGCAAGCACACTGGCAAGGTAGTGCCTTTAATTCTTACCTTGAGCAATATCAACAATTACACGGTGATGTTGTTAAATTCCAAGAGTTGTTGACTTCTATTAATCAACAATTGGTTAGCTATGCTAATACTGTTGCTGAGCGTGACAACGCAGATGCATCTGGATTTGGTTTTAAAGGATAAGAAGACTCTGGAATGGAGGGATGGGATTACTTCCTATCCCTCTTTAATTTAGTTGAAATTTCGATAGAGGAGAGTAAAAATGTCAGATGCATCCTACTACCAAGGTCTAGCGAATCAAGAATCTCAAAAATATGAGCAAGCCATCGCTCAAAAGGGAGTGGTCGACGAAAAAATTACCCGCCTAGAGACTGCAAAGACAGATCTATCCACACAGATAGAAAATTTTCAAACAGGTATTATAGATGCCTTAGAGAACATAAAAGGGGAAGATGAATCTCAGTTCAAAGGTGATCGTAAAACGAAATATGCCGAACAGTATGAATTGGCAAATACTGCTGCTACGACTAATAAAACAAGCCATGATACAAATTTAACCAGTATAGCCAATATGATTGAGGAACTCCAGACGGAGTCTGCGAATCTACAGGCTGCAGCTGATACAGCCTATACTAATATGACGAATTATCAAGCAGCGGCAAATAACGCAACTTCATGATAAAGGATAGAAGGATCAATGGGAATAAAAGGAACAGATTATGGCACTTGGACCGGACTGACTTCTACAGTTAATTCAAGTGTCACAAATATTACAGATATTGCGGAGCTGAGTTTTGCAACTACAACGATGACGCCTTTTACATCTTTTAATGATGATATTAAATCATTTAACGAAGTAATTGGTGCTCTTAAAACATTTACTACTGATGATGTCACGCATATGAATCAAGCTGCTGAAAACAAAGTGACAGATGACAAAAATCAGGCAAATGCTAAATAAGAAAGTTACCGGAAAGGAACTAGATAAATGAATGAGATGAGTAATTTATACAAAACGGCCTTGCATCAATTAGAAATTAGTGAGGATGATCAAGCTGTTCTAGAACAAGTTGGCTATTCCTTAGTCGGTCAAGCTGATGCTTTTCGTAAACTCCAACTGGTAATTTTTAAGAAAGAGTCTCTGTATAGTTACAGTAGTTTGCTTGGGACATCCGTTGAGATGGAGTTTGACTGGGACAGTTCAATAGCATGCTTGACGTATTTGGACTCGGAAGTCAAACTACCAATGAAAGACTTTATGCTTTGGCTATCCTATACGGACTTGCTTCTGGCCCCAGTTCTTCCTTTAGGAAGTTTGGTAGAGTTGGATCGCGACTTACTTCCTCAAGGGTTAGTTTCTGCCATGGAGGATGCAAAAGTTCCCTTTATGGCAACAATCATGGGGCGTAGGATTATCCCTGAACCAGATGATAAGGAATATATAGATTATATGGTGAGTATTTATCCCTATGGTATGAGATTAGATGTGGAACCATTGTTTATTCCAAGTTATTTAATTTCTCAGGTTATTCATAAAGGGTACAGCGATACGTTTGATCAAGACTATGTTGATCAGCAATTTCGAAAGGATTATTTCCAACATAATATTCTTTCCCTGACACATAGTACCGAAGGAGAAATCGATGAAAATTGATATGACAGAGGTTCAGAACCAAAAGACGTCCTTGTCTACCTCACAAACATCACTTTCAAATCAAATCGAAACAGCAAAGTCCTCATTTGTGAATCTGGTCAATTCGGAAAGTCTTAAAGGAGATGTCAAATCAGCAATTAATGCTAAGATTAGCAATCATCAAATTCCGCTGATGACGAATTTCTCTAACGCTATGACTCTTCTCTCTGCTCAATACGACAAAACGATTGAACAGTTTCAGACGACAGTATCCGAAACTGCGGCAGATGCAATTATTGATACAGACTACTTACAAGGAATCTTAGATGGTTTTTCAAGTATTGAGACCAGTATTTCTACTGTAGATGGACAAACAGCTAGTATTTATGAATCAATCTCTGACATTATTAGCCTAACTAATCCAGATGCTAGTACTATTACAACCCCCTTATCAGAAGGTAAAACCATTCTAACGGATACCAAAACAAATATGGAAAGCTTCAATGGTTGGAAGCGTGGTGATGACTACAGTAAATTATTGCAGATTCAGATGACTACTTTGGGAGGTTTAGCAGCTGCAGGCAAAACTTCTTTCACATCAAAAGAAGCTAAGGCATTTTACTACGAAGATGACTTTTTGAATGCTGTCAATCAAATTCAAGATTCTGTAAGTAATTCAACTCCAGTAAAAATGTTGAATTTAATATCAAAAACTGTTGATGGTTTATTTTTTGTGAAAAAAACAGCAGGGGAAATATCAGAGAATGAAAATTACAATCGCTTGTCCAATGGTATGGATTTGTTAGAGGGCTACTATGATTTATTGGTAAAAGGCGCAAGAAGTCATAGATCTCATCAAAGCATGGAGAGAGCAGGCTTTGATGGCCTAAATAAATTGTGGCAGAAATATAGTAAGGATGGTCGGAGTCTTCGAGACGTGCTCTATCATTCAAGATTAGGAAATAAATTTAGATCGGTGATGACCTCAATTACTGAGTCTAAGGCATGGAAGTATGTGAGCAAAATCAAAGATACAGTTGATATGATTGATGGTCCCCTCAAAAACGGCATTAAGATAGTTGGGAAAGGGCTCAACTTTGCTGGATGGACTTTAATGGCGGCTGAAGCTGGTTATCATGGAGTCAGTGCTTATAACAATAAAGGAAGTCGTGCTTATAAGAGTGTTGGTAAATCTGTCATCCATGCGGGTATAGAAACTATGAAGGATGCAGGACCACTGGAAGCGACAGCAATTGGAGCCAAAGCAGGTCCGTGGGGAGCAGCTGCCGGCTTTGCTTTTGGAACAATTAATAGTTTAGCTGGCGTCTTTTTTCCAAAAGGAAAAGATAAATTTTATAATACTATGGAGAACATGGCTTTTGATGCCTATGATGGGGCAGTTAAGACAGCAAAAAATGTTGGCAAAGCTCTCACCAGTGGATGGAAGACCGTTACATCTTGGTTTGGAGGTTAGGTGATGAAAAGAATAAGTATTTTCGATGCAGACTTTGAACGAAGTAAGAAAATCGTAACGAACGGAAAGTTTGTCTTAACCGCCGGTATGCCAAATCCTATTCATATGGGGATCATCAATCGCCTCTTTACGGTCTTATTTTGCATATTTATCTTTTTTGGAATTATGGTTTACTTTCTATTAATTGCTTTGCCAAGTAGTGTAGGTCAAAGTGGAGAAGTACACTATCTTTCTCATCAATCGGTTTCTTTGTTTCAAACAATTGGGGAAATAATGCGACCAATCAGTATTGTTTTCTATCTTATTTTCCTTTTTGGTTCTATCCCTGTTTTTTGGCCCAAGAAACGCTTGAGCAGTCAGATTTGGACCTATTTTCCTTTCTATTTTTCAATGTCAGTTTGTGCTTTTATATCAGGGTTTTATTTTGCCAGTGCGGTAACTTACGATGCTTATACAGTTGTGGGATTCTGGTTTCAGCTTGTCTTAGGAATCGTTCTCTTTTTCTGGATTATTACTAATAGTATCCAGAATCTGAAAAGGAGACTGAACGATGAAGAAGAAAAGTCAATTCTTAAGAAAGTGATGATGATTACAGTCGGAACGATGGTAGTGTTCTTTCCGGTATCACTGGTCTATCACCTAATGAATCAACTACCGGTCCTTTGGTATTTTTATATTTTTGGATTATTTTTGGTGGTTTGGTTTGTCATTGCTGGTTATTATTTTTCCCATATGATAAATATACACATTGTTCAAGCCTACTATATTCATAAGTATCCGATGGAATACAAAGAGTATCTGGGAATTAGTGACCGCGAATGGTACAGTAAATCCTATTATAAAAAATTGGTCAAAAGTGGTCAGTTAGTAGAAAATAAGTAATAGAAAGGTGTAAAAATATGAGTGAAAAATTATTGCCATTAGGAAGTATTGTTTATTTGGAAGGTGGCACTGTTAAAGTAATGGTTGTTGGTCGAGGTGCCGTTTTAGAGCAAGAAGGAACCAATGTTTATTCAGACTATGTAGGAGTAGTATATCCTAGAGGAATTAATCCTGAAGATGCGGCGTTTTTCAACCATGAAAGTATTGAAAAGGTTGTCTTCAGAGGTTTTGAAGATGAAGAAGAGATTCGGTATATGGAAGTCTATGAAGACTGGGAAAAAGGTTTGGATATACCGAAAATGAAAGTTGAGGATTGAGTTTAGCAATCTCAATTATGATTCGCTATAAATTAAAAATCGCTTGAATAAAAGCGATTTTTAATTTACGATTTTAATGTTTCTGAGACTATAATAAAGTAATTGCTAAGGGATGGTAAAAATAAGGCTGTTCATTATCTCGTTGAAGATGGTGAAATTAGTGGTCTTTAGGAGATACACTTGTCAGACGGATAGTTTCTATTTATTAATAATGTTTATTAATTGATTTGTATTCAAACACGCCCAATCATACGTTTGAATATTACGATAATTCGTGATAAACTAAAATAGTTAGATTCTATAAATTTTTTGATAGTATTTATTCACGTTTGGTGAGTAGTGATTACCTTTTTAACTTTGGAAATTTACTAGTTTTTTAATATAGAAAGCAGAGATAAAGTGTTGAAAAAAGTCAGTCAATTGTTTTTGCTACTGATGCTGTTATTTTATTCAGGAAGTACTGTTCATGCTAAAGATGGTGAGCTGGAATTAAAAACAGACTCAGTGACGCAAAAGAAGCAGCGTTCTCAAGGTAATGAGATTGAGCACATGTATGCGCCGAACTTGTTCATGGACCGAATAGAGCAAGAAGCGACAAAAAATAAGACAAACGCACAAGAAATCATTAAAATTGCCAATCAATCAAATTTCAGTAAAAAGGAAGTGTCGAGCGGAGATGGTGTAGATACGAAAGCCTATCGTCAGACTCTATTTCAAAATTACCAGGTTGCTGATAATATCAAGGTAGATAGACAAGAATCGGGAACAACGATGATCTGGTCAATTCTTGGTATAGTCTTGTTTATTGTGGCAATGCTATTAAGTGGCATTTATTTAGGAAGGATTTTTCATGGGGGAAGACTATTTAAACGCAACGATTAGATATAAGGACAAGGAAATCGATATTCGATTTTCTAAGACCTTATCTTTACAAGAAGTCAAGGAGTTAATGTGTTCAAATGATCTAGATAAGCTATTGTCTCTTCGTCAAAGCAATTGGTATTTAGATGTTCAAGGAAAGCTATTGCGGATAGAGCAACATAGAGCGTTGAAGGAGTATCCGTTAGGAAATGGAGACGTGCTGGAGGTAATCATAAATGACTGACAAAATTGATATTAAACATAGTAAGGAAAAGGTTAAGGTCGTTTTGGCACCAAGCCATTTTTCTAGACCAAAACTAGCAACTATTGAAAATTATTTGGATGCGACAGTGACATTAGAAGAGAATGGTTTCTTAACTCTACTGTATGATAAGCCAAACTTTTCCTATAGTCTGAAGGATCTTATCGCTGAAGAAATGACCGAGGTCAAGCGTTTGGAATTGGCTCAAAAGATGGAGTCAATCACTTTTTCTGAGCATAGCTTTAAGGTTCCTTACATTCATCCAAAAAATATCTTTTTACAAGGAAGTGTCATCAAAATTCTTCATTATGGTTTAGAAGGAATTATGAATCCAATTCCCTATACTTCAGAGACTTTCTTGATGAACTACAAAGCTCTGGTTGTCTCTATTCTTCGACCAAAGCTTGATTTTGAGCTTTTGGTGAATGGTATTTCGGCTATTAGTGACTCACTAGTACAAGATATTATCGCCTGTAAGACATATGATGAAGTTGTAAAATATATCAATGAAGCGTATGACAAGGCCTATCAAGAAGAAAAGAAGACCAAGATTGTAGTCTCAAAAAGAAATTGGCGCATTTTTTCCATTGGGATGGGGATTTTTTCTGTGGCGACGATTACTTTAGGCGCTTTCGCAGCATATTTTTATTTTTGGTCTATTCCTGTTCAGAAAGCAACTGTCAGTGCACAAAGTCAGTTTATCTCTAAACACTATGATGATGTGGCTGATGAATTACAAGAATTCAAGGTGAATCGCTTAGGGAAGGAAGCGAAATATGTTTTAGCCTCTTCCTACGTTCATTTAGATGACTTATCTGAAGAGCAGAAATCAAGTGTTTTGAATACAATTACTCCATCTAGCGAAGAGAATTTGTTAGATTATTGGATCTATCTTGGAAGGGGAGACTATAAAAAATCTCTCGATCTAGCTCAGAATATTGGAGATGATCAGTTGACCCTCCATGCCTACACGAATTTGTATGAACAGACCCGTGAAGATAAAAACATGAAGGGTGCGGACAAACAAAAGAAATTGAGTGAATATCGCAAGGAAATTGAGGAACTCTCTAAAAAACTAGGGGTAAAAGTGGGTAACGAAAAAGATGAGTAGGGAAAATAATAAATTATTTAACAATACAGAAAAGGATCCGACGGCTAGTGGTATGTTGGACCAAATCAAAGTAGTTATATTTGGTGATAAATTTTCTTTGCTCACTTTTACAGAGGGAGACAGTGCTGAAGAACAGGGACTTTCTTTCAATGTAAATAATGGTAAAATATACTCTAATGGACAGGAGTTAGCTACTGGAAAAAATATCATTGGAACGAAGACGGTCTATGTACTGGATGAAGGGCAGAATATTTTTGTCAGTTATATGTCGCCTCCGGCTGAGGATTTTGTCATCTCAAAAGAGAAAGAGTCAGATCTCAAAATTCAATCAAATACCTATGTCCTATTTTCCAACGGTAAAGTGTACGTTTATCCAAATGGCAATGTTTTCTACCTAAATGACCAATTGGGTACTGCTGATGTGATTGCTGATTTTAAACAAGGGGATAGTCTTTTTGTTGAGAACTACCTTGTAGAGTTTTTAGAGGATCAGTGGAAAATTTCCTCATTTGTGGAAAAACCACATTTTAACAGCCAAACCATATTATTAAAAGCTAAAAGCTCTATCTATCCTGCTAATTTTCCAGTTTATCGGCGGAGTCCGCGTGTGCTACCTACTATC
Source organism: Streptococcus sp. SCPM-O-B-15294 (M123) (assembly GCF_058200455.1). NCBI lineage: Bacteria > Bacillati > Bacillota > Bacilli > Lactobacillales > Streptococcaceae > Streptococcus > Streptococcus sp. SCPM-O-B-15294 (M123). The sequence goes on from NZ_JBYQGU010000022.1 coordinate 7,677, forward strand.
TACGATAAGAAACAGAGAATTGAAAAGCCCAAGAATCCACCGACAAAACCAAAAAATGCGATTTGGCGAGCAATCGTTCCTCCTATTGGTATGGTAGCTCTTTCTGGATTAGTAGTCGTTTTAATGGGAAGAAATGCTATTATGATGCTGAGCATGGGGGGGATGAGTATCCTTACTGCAGCTTTCTCCATTACAAGCTATTTTTCTGATAAGAAAGAGTACAAACAAAAGAAGATTTCAAGGGTTGAAGATTATGAGTCGTACTTATTGAAGCAAGTATCTACTCTGCAAAAACACTATGCAGAAGAGAAGAAAATCCTTTTTTATCAGCAACCGAATATAGAAACGTTGATTGAAATGATCAAGCATTACGATGAACGTCTTTATGAACGCTTGCCTTTCAATGAAGATTTCATGACGGTTTCACTAGGATTGGGTGAGATGGATAGCCAGCTTCAAATTGATTATCAAACGGACTATTTAACCAAAGATAAATTAACTATCTTTTCTCAAGATTTATTAAAGACCTATGAGAAACAAAAGGGAGTTCCTGTCACCACTACACTGGCTGAAAATATTGTTGGACTTGTGGCTAAACACGATATGGGGCAGTTGTTCATTCAGCAAATTTTGTTGCAAATTGCTGCTTTTCACTCTTATCATGATGTGATCTTTGTTAATTTGAGCTCCCAAGAAGATTATGATCAAATTTGGAAGAAATGGAGATTTTTACCTCATTTTCTATTACCAATGATTAATGTTCGTGGATTTGTTCATGATGATCGGACAAAGGACGCTGTGCTGACAAGTCTGTATCAAGTACTGCAGTCTCGTTTTCAAGAAACTGACCAAAAGAAGAGGACCTTTTTGCCTCAGATCGTAATTGTCATTTCAGATGATCGATTGTTATCTGGACATGCGATTAATGAGAGCCTTTCAAGACCGGACTTGGCTTCCTTTGGGGTGACAGTTATTTGGGTTAAAGAAAGTCGGCGTCAATTACCGGAGATGGTTACCACACTGATTGATTTGAAAAATGGAGATACCGCTACATTAATCAATAACAGGGGACTATATGTCAATCAAGATTTCACTCCCTACCCTATGAATAATGATTACGAGCCAGCTATTCGTCATCTAAGCAACCTTATTCATGAGGAAACGCAGAAGAATGCGCTCCCTGATGCAATTACTTTCTTAGAGCTTTATAATGTAGAACATGTCGATGATTTGAATATTGCCAGTCGATGGGTCAATGGCGATACGTCTAAGAGCTTGGCAGTTCCGCTTGGAGTGCGTGGTAAGGATGATATTGTCCAATTAAACTTGCATGAGCGTGCTCATGGGCCCCATGGTCTTGTGGCGGGTACAACGGGATCTGGTAAGTCTGAAATTCTGCAGTCTTATATGCTGTCGTTAGCATTGAATTTTAGTCCAGAAGATATTGGCTTCCTTCCAATTGACTTTAAAGGTGGGGGGATGGCAAACTTATTTAAAGATTTACCACATCTATTGGGTGTCATCACGAACTTAGATGGAGCAGGGATTCAACGTGCCCTGGCTTCAATTAGAGCTGAGTTGCAAAAACGTCAACGTCTATTTGGAAGATATGGAGTTAACCATATTAATGGCTATACCAAATTATACAAAGAGGGACGTTCAGGAGCCGAGGGAGACTTCCCTACAGAGCCACTGCCTCATCTATTCCTGATCTCGGATGAATTTGCTGAGTTAAAGCAAAATGAACCGGAATTTATGACGGAGCTGGTATCAGCGGCACGTATCGGACGTTCTTTGGGGATTCACTTGATTCTTGCTACTCAAAAACCTTCTGGGGTTGTCAATGACCAAATCTGGTCTAACTCTCGGTTTAAATTAGCATTGAAAGTTGCGGAAAAAGCTGATTCAAATGAAATTATCAAAACTCCAGATGCTGCAAGTATTACTCAGCCAGGTCGTGCCTATTTACAAGTCGGCAATAACGAAATTTATGAGCTCTTCCAATCAGCTTGGAGTGGTGCGCGCTATGCACCTACAGTAAAATCACGAACCGAAGAAGTTGATAATCGAATTTGGTTGATCAATGAGTTGGGGCAATATGAACTTGCAACGACAGATCTCTCTTATTTAGAAGAAGAAACTGTAAGTATTGATCCTAACGCTGACGAAACGGAACTTGATGCAGTTGTTGAGTATATCGCACAATATGCAAAGAGTATCGACCTTCGTATGCCAACAAAACCGTGGTTACCTCCTCTTAAAGATGAGATTACCTCACCACTTTTAGTTCCAAAATGGACAGAACATAAACTCCATAAGGCTCCTTTTGCTTTAATGGATGTACCTTCAGAGCAAGCGCAACATGTGTTAGAGTTTGATTTGGAAGAATTCAGTCATAGTATCATTTATGCTTCACCAGGATTTGGTAAATCTCAAGCGCTTCAAACGCTAGTCATGAACTTCGCTCGATTGAATAGTCCAGCTCAGATGCATTTCAATTTATTTGATTTTGGAACCAATGGGCTATTCCCGTTGAAAGGCTTGCCACATGTAGCGGATATCGTCAATTTAGATGATTCAGAAAAATTATTGAAGTTCTTGAAGGCTTTACAGAAGGAAATTCAAAAACGTCGAGATCTATTGGCTGAATATGGCGTCACTTCCATTGAACAGTATGAGCAAAAAACTGGTCAGTCTTTACCATTTATTTTAAATATTGTAGATTCATATGACACCGTTCGTGATCATCCTTTGGAAAGCTCTATTGAGTCAGCTTTCCATCAGGTGCTTCGAGAAGGGGCAAGTTTAGGAATTTATTTGATTGTCACAGTCCTTCGGAATACGACTATGAAGTTAAGTATGCGAAGCAACTTTGCTACTCAATTTGTCTTGTACTTGGTAGATAAGGATTCCAAGAAAGATCTGATTGGCTTTGATGCTCTTGCTGACCAAGTAATCCCTGGTCGTGGTCAGATTCGATTTGATGAACCAATTCGATTCCAAGTTTATCTTGCAACTGAAGGTGGTTCAAATCTTGAACGATTGCAAAGTCTTGAGACTGCCATTGAATCAATGGATCAAGCATGGGATGGACCTCGACCAGAAGCTGTTCCGATGCTTGCAAATGAAATCACGTTTGAAACATTTGAAGACGATCCTGCTGTTCATAGTGAACGTCAATTATTCAATATTCCAATTGGTTATGATAAAGAAACAACATTGCTTCGCTCGATCGAACCAATGAATTATGACTTTATCCTGTTGATGGACGATACGCCTTCTCAGACGTATAGTCTGGAACGGACGCTATTATCTGCGTTTTCAGCCTTTTCTGGAAAAGTCAATCGCGTAGTGGTAGACACCGACGGACGATTTACTGGAATGAATGACTACTTTGATACTATCATTGAGGAAGCTACGATGGGTCAATTCCTTAATGAGCTATTAGGAATTATTCAATCAGGTATGCGTAGAGAACAACCAATGTTTGTTTATCTGCCTGATATTAACTTAACTGGCGACAAGATTATGCTGACGGATAAAGATGTCAATACTTTATTTACAAAATCATCAGCGGTAAACATTCATTTGATTTTCCATGGTTACCAAAGCGGTATCGTTACTAAATTTACACCATTCTTCAAGAGATTACGACAAAATGTCCCAATGGGAACTTTTGGTACTACCTTTAATGAGCAAAAAGTGGTTCCTGGTCGTACTAAATACAATGAGCCATTGGTGGAACTCAATGAGACTCAGCTATTTATTGGTAGAGATGTGTACCGTCTGAGAATACCACAAGACAAGTAGATACAGAAAGTTTCCATAAGATTTTCTGAATGTGTTATAATAGAAGAAACTCTACAAGCGATTTTGTTTCTACTGCTTGTGGGGAATAGCATCATTTATATTTTTTGATGATAAGGTAAAATCATTTTAGGAGAAAAAGCCATAATGAGTATAAATAAAATTAAAAAATACTTACTTGGAAAAGGGTTGATTATTTTATGTTTGGTGATGACGGTTGCTATTCTTGCCTATATGGCACAGTCAGATAAACTTTCATTTGTTCTTGGAAGTAAGGAAAAGACACACCTTCGTATTGGGATTGTAAACCAGGACGAAGGGGATCAACTAAACAATGTTTCCTACAATTTTGGTGAAGATTTTACAAAATTGTTAGCAAAAGATGAAAGTGGAAAAACTAGTTGGAAAGTCATGTCTAGGGACCAGGCGGAGAGTCAATATAAAGATAATTCGCTAGAGGCAATTATTTATATTCCAAAAGACTTTTCACATAATGTCTTACAGCTGTCTAGTTTTAATCCTGAAAAGGCTAAAATCACCTACAAAGTAAAAGAATCTGTCAAAAAAGAACAGTCGCTTGAAATGGCTCAGCAAGTAGGAGAATACGTTAACAGCTTAAACCAGGAAACCATTCGTTTGTACTTTACAAGTGTCATTAATAATCTTGATGATGCTAAAATTCAGATGAATACTATTGTTGGTGATGAGTCAAATATCTATAACTCTTTGACTACGTCAATCTTACAGCCAGCTGATCAAAGTATAAAATCCTTAGATACGATCCCTTCAATAGCGGAGAGTGTTCAATCTTCTAACAGATCTTTCGAACAGTCTGTATTAAATTTTAAAACCTCGACTACGGATTTATTAAAAGCAAATGCAGAATCTCTGCTTGGCCAGACTGATTCGATTTCAAAATATAAAGCAGTGCAATCACAAGTTGCTAATCATAATGCCCAAGTTGCAGGCAATTCTGCTAAGAATCAGTATGACAAAGATAACAATTTGTATCAAAACTTATACAATAGTACAAATGATTCTTTAAATATTTTTGGAAATACTGAGATGCCGACAGATCCAAATATCCCACCATCTTATTTAGTACAATTATCTCAGCGTATTGATAACTACAATCAAAGAATTAATGGTTTCCAAGCGCAAGTTACTCAAACTCAAACAGAATTAACAGCGTTAAAGACGTCTTTAGAGGGTTCTCGTACGCAGATTTCTCAGAACTACTTTGATGGAACAATTGTAGACACCTCTACTTTGGGAGATAATGAGTCTGATATTACGAAAGCTGTCAGTGCTGGTGTAGATACAAATAGTGTAAGAGAAGCATTAGCTAAACAGGTGGTTTCGACTTTATCAAGCTCAGATAGATTGCCTGGAGACTATGACAATCAAGTCAATAGCACCATTGCCTCCATTAGTGTAAACCCAGCTGACTACGCTAGTCTATTTACTAAACTTAAGGAACTGGGTGCTTTAACAGACGCACAAATCGCTTCATATAATTCTAAATTAAACTTATTGACACAGTACGCTAGCGTGAAAGGTTCGACTACAGGGTCAATGCCAGGTTATACATTTATAACAGTTGCTAATGATGTATTACCATCAACTGACTCAAAAACAGTGACATTGGATAATGTCTATCCAGAAGTAACAACTGAGAAAAGTGGAACAAATAAATACAACGCTACTCCAATTAGTGTTGCAAATGTTCAAGTTCATGGAGCTAAGTCAGCTACGGTAGTTCCAAGTACAGCAACCATTTCAGATCCAACCCCTATTCAACTGCAAATCCAGTATACTCCTGATTATGGTCTAAACACGATCTCGTTCGATCTTCAGGTTGGTAGTGAGAAGATACCTATGCAGTACAGCTTCTTCTATGACAAGAATAAGGGTAGTGAAGCTTTGATTCATAGTGATTTGTCCACTGTTTTTGAGCAACTTTCCCGAATCGATACGGCAGCAACGACCGTTAAAAATATCTATGGTAGTCCATCCTCGTCCTATGCTGTTGATGTTGCTAATCCAGCAGGTGACTCTATTGCTAAGATGTATGGAAATATTTCGGCAACTTCTGTGGCCGATAAATTACAACAAAAAGATGTTGATCAATATCGGAAATCAGGAATTGACTTATATGTTAAGTTGAGTATGCAGATAAACCAGCTTCAAGCACAGATAGATTCCCTTCCGCAACTTCAAGGTGCTGAACTTCCAAATAATTACTTTACAGCCAGTATCGAAGATCTAACTAAATGGTATCAAGCGGCAAGTGCTAAGCTAAAACAAGAATATGAAGAATGGCAGAAAAATGGTCCAGAACTCATAGAAGTTTCTGCAACAAATTCAGGAGATGGCTTAGCAACTAATAAGATCTATACAACTGATGAAAGTAGTGACGGTTTGCTTGATATTGTTACCAGACTTGCATCAAGCACTAAAAACACATCTGAAACGATTAACTCAAATGGAAGTGTAATCGGTTCTATGGAAACACAATTTAACTCATTATCAGAACAGTCTAAAAAAGTTCAAGAAGAAGTGAAGCAAGTTCATCAACAAACCGAAACGCTCATTAAGAATCAGAGCAAGAATATTGAAGAGAGCACGGAATTTAATAAAAACTTCCAAGGTGTACTTTCAAATGCTCGATCAAATGGAACAGATAACCAAGCAGTTCTTAACTTCTTGGCAAAACCAATTGTAACTGAAAAGACTAATCAATCGAGTGTTTTGTCAACTACGCCAATATGGGCCTATCTACTTGTTATTTTGCTTCTAACAAATATCGCTACTGGATTGATGATCAGAGAGTATTCTCGTCAAAAAAGAGAAGAAGCTGCTGAAAAAGAAGAAGAGGAACACTTTGAATAGGTGTCATTCTGCTGTCTAAGATTGCTTCTAGATCAATGGTAGTAGACGATAGAAACTAGATTTTGAGAGAGGACCTTTTGGTTCTCTCTCTTTATAATAGAAGGAGTATGGTATGGTTTTTGTTACCTTATTTATTATTTTAATGCTTGTCATTCTTGTTTTCGTTGTAGGGATTGTTTATTGGGCCGTCAGTTATGCTCAGAAAAGCAATAAGGTGTATCAGGCTTTTGCTTCCTTGCATGGTTACCAGTTCGATCGAGCGCAGGGGAATGACTATTACAGAGATTATTCGAAGAAGAAGATGGATCAGGATCGGACCATCACTCCCTTCCAAAGTCCCTTTGTTGAAAAATATGCCAACTTTACGTACTATCCCTTTGGCCGTGGTCATGAGCGAAAGGTGGCCTATGTGATCTCAGGTGCCTACAAGGACTGGCAATTTAGAGCCTTTACCTATCATTTCGTAGGCAATACCATGGAGCAAACTGGGCCTGGTGGAGTCTTCAGTGTAGTCATGATTGAGTGTCCTCAGCCACCGCAGGTCCAGCTGCCAGAGCAAGTCTTTTATGAGAATGGTGTTTTGTGCGCCTACCAGCACGAAAATCTCAATGTAGAAACCCTTCATGATCGGATCGAAAAATTAGGAGAGCTGGCAAAAGGCTTGTAGGATGAGCTGTCAGTAAGAATTCTTCAAAAAAGTCCACTAGGATGATCGAAATAAGAGGCTGGGACAAAAGTCCTAGCCTCTCAATTATTTTGGGATTGTTTAACAAGACGCAGTGGTTGAGTGGGCTCTACTACGCTGATTTCATCAGCTTTTACAGCCCTACTCA
>NZ_JBYQGU010000023.1:0-10046 GCF_058200455.1 Streptococcus sp. SCPM-O-B-15294 (M123)
CTGCACTACATCCTTTCGACGGATTCAGAAGGGATTATCCCCTTTTCAACTATTACGGCGAAGGATTTAGATGAGGTCCAAAAGATAGAGGGAATGGGCTATTCGGGTTTGTCCATCCAGCGAGCAACCGTCTCAAAAACAGAGGATTCCAATACTCTGGATATCACCTACTTCGCGACCGATCACAACGAAGAAGAAATCCTCAATCCAATCATGGAAGATACAGACCTCAAGATCTCCGACCTAAAGAAAAACGAGGTCATTTTGGACAGTTCTTTCAAAGAGGATGAGGGGATCCAAGTCGGCGATCACGTGATTGACAAAACCTCTAAGCAAAAACTCAAGGTCGTAGCCTTCGCGAAAAATGCCAAATACGGCTATAGCGAGATTGGCTTTATCAGCTCGGATACCTACACAGGCCTGCGGCAAAAAACAGATCCAAGCTATCAATGGCAAGCCCAAACCCTTGTGACCAAGAAAAGCATCACTTCTAACGATCTAGCCAGCAACTTAATGGTGGCAGATAAGAAGCAAGTGATCGATAAAATCCCTGGCTACAAGGCTCAAAACTTGACGCTACGGATGATCACGTGGGTTCTCTTGCTTGCTTCTTCTGCTATCCTTGGGGTCTTCTTCTATATCCTCACCCTGCAGAAGTTGAAACAGTACGGTGTCTTGAAGGCTATTGGCATGTCCATGAGCCAGATTACCTATGTCCAACTATCCCAGCTCACCATCATCTCCCTCATCGGAGTGCTGCTGGGGCTTGGCTTGGCAACCATGATGGCGCCATTTTTACCCAATAGCGTCCCTTCCTTTATGACCCTGAAGGACAACCTCACCATCTCGGTTAGCTTTATCCTGGCCTCTATTTTGTGTGGTGCCTTGTCCCTTGTCAAAATCAAAAAAGTAGATCCAATCGAAGTCATTGGTGGAAATGGAGAATAAGATGGCTATTATCGAATTAGAAAATATCAGAAAATCCTACGCCGATGGTAGCCAAATGCACCATGTCCTCAACCAGCTTAATTTAAGCGTCGAACCCAACGAATTTGTCGCGATTTTGGGTCCTTCAGGATCCGGTAAATCCACTCTCTTAGCTATCGCTGGTTTACTCTTATCAGCGGACGAGGGGCGGATTTCTATCGCTGGCCAAGACTTGACTGGCCTCAACCAAGGCCAGTGGACACAAAAACGCCTGGAATTGCTCGGCTTTATCTTTCAAGATCACCAGCTCCTCTCCTACATGAAAATCGGTGACCAGTTAGAACTGGTGGCCAAATTGAAGGGGGAGAAGGACAAGAAAAAACGCCAAGAGGAAGTCAAAGCCTTGCTGGCAGATCTTGGCATCGAAGCTTGTTACCACCAATATCCGAATCAGATGTCCGGTGGACAAAAACAACGGGCAGCCATCGCTCGAGCCTTCATCGGAAATCCGCAGGTCATCTTGGCTGATGAACCAACGGCTAGCCTAGACCCAGATCGAGGGCAAGAAATCGCCCAGTTGATCCGGAAAGAAGTCAAATCCAAAAACAAGAGCGCCATCATGGTCACCCATGACCGCTCCATCCTGACCTATGTGGATACCATTTATGAATTAAAACATGGTCAATTGCTAAAGGTCGAAAAGGTTGATTAAATAAAAATAGCGAACAAGAGTTTCTCTTGTTCGCTATTTTTTATTCTTGAGGCTCTTTGGGCAGTTCCATACGGAAGCGTAAGCCCATAGCTGTTTTGTCAAATTGGTAGGCCAGTTCTTCATGGTCTAGCAAGTGTTGGACCACGAAGAGTCCCAAGCCGCCTTCCTTCTTCTGACGGCTAGCGGTCATTGGCATCTCAGCGGTCTCTACCATTTCCTGGCTGGTATTTTCAACCGCCAAGTGCGTCCCTTCCTCTTCGAGGCGGAGCTGGATCTCTCCACCGGCATCCGAATGCTTAACGGCATTACTGATGACATTTGAGAGGACCAATTTCAGAATCGCTGGGTCCATATAGACTTGTTTGGCTGGGATCTGATTGTCAATCGTGAGCGATCGGGATTGAGCCAAGACCTTGTACTGGTCGAGGATCTGCTCTAAGACCTGATCCAGCTGGATCCACTCCTTGTCTCCAGCCAATTCTTGGACAGAGGACAGGGACAGGATTTCTAGGACGATCTGGTTCATCTCATCGACGATATCGAGGGAGACCGCCAGGTAGCGGTCCCGGTCCTTGTAGCGGCCAATCTTATCCCGCATATTTTCTAGGATAATCTTCAAGCTGGCTAGAGGCGTCTTGAGCTCATGCGAGGCCCCACGTAGGAATTCGACCTTCATCTGCTCCAGCTTCAGATTTTCCTGTTTCTGCTGTTCTAGATTGTCGATCACTTCTAGGAGATGGTGATAAAGATCGTTGATCTGTTGCTTGAGGACGCCAATCTCATCCTGCGAATGAATGGGAAGACTGGCTGTCCGATCCAAGCGCTTCATCCGCTTGGTCATCTGCTTGATCTCCAGGATCGGAGCAGAAATCAGGCGGGCATAGAGATAGGAGGCAATCACTGACAGAACAAAGGAAGCAAGGAGACTATAGGGGAGAAAGCCCAGACTGATGTCCCGCGCTTCCTTTTGGGAATCGACAGTTGCTAAGAATTGCAAGGTCAAGCCCTTCCCCTCTTTGGTATGGATCTTTCGCTCTTCAATGACCAGAGAATTATTCTGGCTGTTAGGGTTCACGAGTAAGTCATCCTTAACCTCTATGACATTTTGTTTTTCCTTGCCCTTGATCGAGACCTTGATATCATTGGTCTTGGAATAAAGGTCGATGACCGACTCAATGGCTCCTTCTTCCTGCCCTTGGAAACTCTTGGCCAGGGCCTGCGATTTTTTCAAAATCGTCTGGCGCTGGGACTCGATATAGGTCGATGGGAAAATAAAGTAAACCGAAGCATGTAGAAGGATGACTAAGCCACTGAAAAGGGCAAAGGTGATCAGAAAGATCTTTGCAAAGATACTCCGTTTGGTCATGGTCTCTCCAATTTATAGCCGACATTGCGCACCGTAACGATACAGTCCAGCTCTAGTTTTTTTCGTAGTTCCTTGATATAGACATCGATCACCCGGTCAAAAGGAATCTCCTCTGTCTCCTTCCAGACGGCATCAAGGATCTGAGAGCGGGTCCGGGCCTTGCCTTCATGCTGGAGCAAGTATTCCAAGATTTCCAACTCCTTGGCATTCATGGAGATGGCTTGCCCAGCTAGGCTGGCTGTGTAGCTCTCAAAATCCACCCGTGCCTCTCCATAGGTGAAGACCCGGGAAGGCTGGAGCTTTTTAAAAATAGCTTCGATACGGACCTTCAAGAGGGACAAGGAGAAGGGTTTTTCCAGGTAGCCGTCCGCCAACTCTCCAAAGGCTGTCAACTTATAGTCCTCGTCATGGAAGGCCGTCAGCATGAGGACAGGGACTGAGCTGGTCTTCCGGATGGTCTTGAGCACTTCCAAGCCATTGAGGATAGGAAGCTGGATATCCAGCAAGACCAGATCTGGCGCTTCTCTGTGAAAGAGGTCCAGGGCCTCCTGCCCATCACCTGCTTCAAAAACCTCATAGCCACATTCCATGAGATAGTCGCTCATCCCTTCGCGAATCAGGACTTCATCTTCTACGATTAGTATCTTCATACACTTTCCTTTATCTAAGAAACTTCTTCTACCTCCTATTATACCCTATTTCTATTTTAGGAAACAATCTCTTATTCGACATCCACCAAGAGTTCCTTTGGTTTCTTATGCAAGAGCCATTGAGAAGAAAGGATGGATACGAGGATCAAGAGGAGCCCACCGACCAAGACAATCACCAACAATTGGCTCGGTTGGATATCCATATGGATATCAGTCAGGGTCTTACTGAAGCTTTCTGCCTCAGCTCCTCCACCAAGGTTGGCTGCAGAGGATTCTTGAGCCATTTGTTTGGCAATGCCACTGGTTACGTTCTTAAGCACCGTATCTCCGACTCCTTTGGCAAGAAGACCTGCGACTCCATAGGAGAGGAGGAAGGCTGGGATGGAGATCATGACTAATTCTGCCACGAATTGTCCCGCAATCTGCACCTTGGAGAGTCCCAAAGCCAGCAAGATACCAACTTCTCTGCGACGAGCATTGAGCCACAAGACGAGGAGAAGGGTGAGAAGCAAGCTAGCAAAGATGAGGCTACCGATAAACAAGTAGTCCGCCACTTGGAACATGCTGCTAATCGATTTTTGCAAGGCTGGGTAGTTGGAAGAGCTCTTAACCAAATCATAGTAATTCCATGGGATATCCAAGGCTTTGATTTTTTCGATCAATTTATCGAGGTCCTGATCCCCTTTGGCAAAGAAGGTTGCGTCCTCATAGGTAGCTGTTTGAACAGTATTGCCATAGAGCTTGGCAGCTGTATCTAGGTCAGAAATGAGGGTATCTTCATACAATTCTTGGGCGTAAGTTAGAGGAGCTTGGTTCTTCCCTGAGAACAGACCCTTAATGGTCACTTCAACAGTTTCATTGGCTCCTTTTTCATTGTCAGCATCGTAGAGATTGGACTTTAGACGCACCTTGTCGCCTACCTTGAGGCCATTCTTTTTCGCCAAATCTTCGTGCATGAGGATTTGGTTTTTGTCCTTATCCGTCAGATGCTCCCCTTGGACCAGTTTGTAAGCTCCAGAGACAAACTTATCTTCTTTAGAAGAGTCATTGACCCCTGTCACCATCAAGGTATTCTTAAAGTGCTTGGCCCGCTCTGGAGATTGATTTTGCAGAGTTTCTTCAGTCTCAATGATCTCGTGGTCTAAGATATCCGCGATGGCATTGATCCGCTTGATGGAGGAGGTGATCCCCTCTACCTGGCTGATTTTTTCGATATCTTCTCCTCTGAGATTCCCAGCTCCCCGAGGGGTTCCCGGATTGGTCCTACGGTTGATCTGCATGGAGAAGCTATTGGTGATGGATCCCAGGCTTTCCGATGAAGCTTTTTGGGTCGCTCCCTTCATGGAGAGTCCGATCAAGCTCAAGGTCCCCATGAGGAGAATGATGGCAAAGAGCAAGAGAGACTTGGGCCATTTACGTGTGATATAAGCAAAAGCATTGCGCAACATAGCATTCCCTCCTTACTTGCTCTTCTCAACGAGGCTACGGCGACTCAATTCCAAGACCACATCAGAGGCCTCTGCCACTTCCTTACTGTGGGTGACGACAATGACACATTTTTGGCGTTCCTTGGCCAATTTCTTCAAAATGGCAATAATGTCACCTGCTGTCTGTTCGTCAAGGTTTCCTGTCGGCTCATCCGCCAAGATGACAGGTGCTTCTGAAACGAGCGCACGCGCAATAGCCACCCGCTGTTGCTGCCCTCCAGATAATTGCAGGACATTGCGTTTGATTTGCGTTTCGTCCAATCCCAATTCCAAGAGAATTTCTTTCCCAGCTTGTTTGTTGACCAGGCGAACATTTTCCAGTGGCGTCAAATAATCAATCAGATTGTAATTCTGAAAGACCAGGGAGACATGGTGCTTGCGGTGGTAGCTAGACCCTTTGGTCTGGATATCCTCCCCATCAAAGAGAACCTGCCCCTTCTTGGGATTGTCCAGACCAGCCAAGAGGGATAGAAGGGTTGATTTCCCAGTTCCTGACTGACCGATAATACTGTAAAATGTCCCATTTTCGAACTGATAGTTCACATTTGAGAGGATATCTTCACTATAGCTTTGGTAACTATAGGCTACATTCTTGAGTTCTAACATATGTGTCATTTCTCCTTAACTCATTTTTGTTAATATTTCTTTTGGGGTCTTGCGCCAGATCATGCTGGTGGTTGCACCGAGCGACAATAGGATCAAGCACAAGAGGCTAGCATAGGCGATTCCTAAGGAAAGGCCTTGAGGGATTTGGTTGAGCAAGTCTAGGGTCTGCTGTTGACCGGTCTGTCCGACAAACTGCTCTAAGAAACGATGGCTGACCATCCGCCCGATGAGAAAGGCTGGGATCACTGCTAGTAAGGATACCAGCACCACTTCCAAGAGGAACTGTCTAAAGATCCGGCCCTTGCTCTTCCCAATGGATAAAAGCACCCCGATTTCGTGGATCCGCTCCCGTGTCCAGAGACTGAGTAAGAGCGATAGGGCACCGGCTCCCGTCACTAGGAGGACGATCATCATGACCCGCACCAGGCCTTCTAGGGTCTGAGAGGATTCTTTCATCTGGTCAAAGGCCTTGCGATCTTCGACCACGCGTAGCGATTGCCAATCCAGATCCAAGCTTTTGACCTGCTTCAAGAGGGCATCGATTTTCTCAGGATCTTTGACCCCAAAGGTGACCTGGGTCACTTCTTGCTGGCTGAGACCAAGAAGTTTAGTCGCATCCTCATAAGGGAGGTAGACTTGGTTTTCACTCAAATCAGAGGTCATTCCTGTGAATTTTTCCTGTTTCTTACCTGAAAAGATGCCAACGATTTTAAAGGTATGCTCTTTGGCTGGAGTCTCTCCCATCTGAAAGCTGGATAAGGTCAAGGAATCTCCGACCTTTAGCTTGTTCTTCTTAGCCAACTCTTGGTGGATCAAGATCTGCCCGCGAGCCTTGTCGGATAAGTGCTTGCCTTGCACCAATTGGAAACTACTACTGCGGAAATCCAGGTGCTGGTCTGTCTTCTTGGTGAAGACAGCGCCTAGCGCTTGCTTAGCTTCCTGCCCCAGATCATCCCGCTCTACCGACTGTTGCCCCGTCACCGCTTCTTTACCAAGAATACGAACGGGACTTTCATATTGAGGAACCATGGCTCCCACCCCAGCTAGTCGTTGCACCTTTTCAGCCTCCTTCAGAGCAAAGGGAGTATTCCCCTGTTTACTGGTCAGGGCAAAACTGGTCCCAGCCGACTGTTTGATATGATCCTCCAGCCTTCCTCCTACTTGCATCAGTGAAAAACAGAAATACAAGCAAGAGAGGATCAAGAGGAGAATCAGAAAGAGGACCAGATTCCTCGTTCTTTTTCGAGAAATATAGGCGATTGCCTGTTGTAAGAGCATGAACTCTCCCTCCATTTCAAAGCCCACAGCAATGCAATATGGGCGCTTTCATCATTTGTTATAGTTATTATAGAAAAGAAATGTGAAATGTTTATGAAATAGAAAAAAACTCCCCCAGAAAAATCTGGAAGAGCCTTAGCAAGGGGTGGATGAAAAAGTTTAATATGAAAAAGGTCGATAAAAATTAAGAATCAAAAAGTTTTAATTTATTCGATCAAGTTTTTGTCTTTAGACATGTATGTGGGAAGTATTCCCCCCTTGCTCTAGTGTAGAACATTTATCTACTTCCTATAGTTTAACGCATCTTTGTTACAAAATAAAGGAATTTGTATTGCATTTTTGTTCCAAATATCGAACAGGCAGATTACTTCAAAATACCAACTATCTATCCACCTGCTTCAAAGGGTATTCTTCCCGTGATTTCACTATATGTAAACAAAAATCCGCACCTCAAATAACTGCTCTGATCCTCATCGGATTGATCTTAGTTTCTTCAAGAAAGGAAACCGATCTGTAGAAAAGACCGGCTTCATCCAAATTTATTTCACAAACTTTTGTAATATATATAAATATGCTTCCTCGCTCGCACAAAGAAGAGATTACGACAGAAAATAAAGAAGGCCGATAATACCTTCTTTGTTTTCTTAGTAAAACGCTTAGGCAAGGCACCATGGTGCTTGCCGTAAACTACAAATCCACCTAATAAATTGACCACGGGGTTACGACGTGAAAAGGGAGGAACCTTACTTTCCTCCCTTTGAGCTAGTAAGATGATTAGGTAGACCGCAACATAGCGGCTACCGTCCAATGATTAGGTACTTTAGTACCAATCATTGGTATCAGGTTACTTCCATTCATAAAACTCTCTTCCCTGAACTCGTCTAATTTCCAAATTATAAACAATCTCAGCTTGGGGACTGCCTTGGTCATTCTTTTCTACACCTTTTAGATGTCCCTCACGAGAAAAAGCTTCCATCACCTCATCCGTAATTTCATCCTTATTCAATTTTAACTCATCTGGTAGATTCTGGTAACTTTCTACACCAATAGACTCTTTCTGATCATTACGCAAATATATTATTTCCGAACCGTCATTGACATTAAAATCTAAATCAATTCCAGCTGCCATTTCATAATCTGCCACACCCATCTTTAAAACGCCATCATTACGCAAATATACTTTATTACCATATGTATCATAAACAACTGGGACTATACGAGCATAGACAAAACCTTCCCCGCTTCCTCCACTTTTAAAAATCGGAGAAAATTCAATCTTACTGATTCCACTGTAATTCTCTTTTAGATAGGTCGCAATTTGTTCCTCATAAAGTTGAAAGCCGTGACGATAGAGATTGTCTACTTTCATTCTATCCATATAAAACTTACATCCAAGGACGAGTAGAAAAAAACAAAGCAAGGATAGAAAAACTTTTTTTGTTCGTTTTGACATTTAAAACTCTCCTCATTCTATCTTAACTTAGCAAATTGATTGCTTACTTCCATTCGAAAGCCTCTCTCCCCTGGACTCGTCTAATTTCCAAATTATAGACAATCTCAGCTTGGGGACTACCCTGGTCATTCTTTTCTACACCTTTTAGATGTCCCTCACGAGAAAAAGCTTCCATCGCCTCATCCGTAAATTCCTCTTTTTGAAATTTCATGCTATCCGGAAGGTGTTGGTGGTTTTCTACAGAAATATACTCCTTTTTTGTATTATATAAATATATAATCTCAGAACCATCATTGACATTAAAGCTTAAGTCAAGACCAGCAAGGGTGCCATAATCTCTAACAGCCATATCTAGTGCTCCGTCATTTCGTGGATAGACTTTATTTCCATCAGTATCGTAAACAACTGGAACTATACGAGCATTGACAAAACCTTCTCCTCCGCCCCCGCTTTTGAAAATAGGAGAAAATTCAATTTTACTAATACCGCTATAATGCTCTTTTAAGTAGGTCGCAATTTGTTCCTCATAAAGTTGAAAGCCGTGACGATAGAGGTTGTCTACTTTCATTCGATCCATATAAAACTTGCATCCAAGGACGAGTAGAAAAAAACAAAGCAAGGATAGAAAAACTTTTTTTGTTCGTTTAGACATTTAAAACTCTCCTCATTCTATCTCAACTTACTAAATTGATGTGTCATTGCCATTTATCCAAGTCTCTTCCATCAATTCGTTGAATTTCCAAATTATAAACAATCTCAAGTTGTGGACTGCCCTGGTCATTCTTTTCTACACCCTTTAGAAGTCCTTCCTTTCCATAGATTGATAGAACTTCATCCATGATGTCATCCTTCTTTAACTTTAATTCTGGAGGCAGATGCTGATACTGATCAACTTGTATATACTCTTTCTCATCATTTAATAAGTGAATAAACTCGGAACCACCGTACGTAAAATCTAATTGAAGTCCAGCAAAAGTTCCATAACGTGGTACTCCAATATCTAAAGGTCTGCCGTTTTGGAGATAGGCTTTATTGCCATAATTATCATAAATCACAGGTACAACCCGAGAATGAACAAAGCTTTCTCCGTTTCCTCCACTAATAAAAATCGGAGAAAATTCGATTTTACTGATACCGCTGTAGTGTTCCTTTAGGTAGGTCGCGATTTGTTCTTCAAAAAGCTGGTATCCATGACGATAGAGATTGTCCACTTTCATTCTATCCATATAAAACTTGCCGCCTATCAAAAGAACAACAAAAACTATAAGAGAAAAAAGAATAGATTTTGTTCGTTTTGACATTGCCATTCCTCATCTTTTTATCTTTATTTTACCATAAAGATGGGGTGGAATTCCTAACCATTAAAAAAACACCCCAAAAGTCAGATTTTCTCTATCTCACTTTTGAGATGCCATTCAATTACGCTTTCACTATTGCCTTAATAAGATACTTCGGCAAGACACCATAGTGCTTGCCATTACATAGGTTACGACGCGAAAAAGGGAGGCTGGGACAAAAGTCCTAGCCTCTCAATTGTCTTTGGATTGTTGAGCAAGACGCAGTGGTT
>NZ_JBYQGU010000024.1:0-8654 GCF_058200455.1 Streptococcus sp. SCPM-O-B-15294 (M123)
GTCCAAACGATTCAAAAGAAATGAAAACTATCCACGGAACTACTCGTGCCCTTTTGAACAACATGGTAATTGGTGTTTCAGAAGGATTCAAGAAAGAACTTGAAATGCGCGGGGTTGGTTACCGTGCACAACTTCAAGGATCAAAACTTGTTTTGGCTGTTGGTAAATCACATCCAGACGAAGTTGAAGCTCCAGAAGGAATTACTTTTGAACTTCCAAACCCAACAACAATCGTTGTTAGCGGAATTTCAAAAGAAGTAGTTGGTCAAACAGCTGCTTACGTACGTAGCCTTCGTTCACCAGAACCTTACAAAGGTAAAGGGATCCGTTATGTTGGTGAATTCGTTCGCCGTAAAGAAGGTAAAACAGGTAAATAATGTAGTTTGGTTGTTTTTCAACCAATCTTCATCTTACCAACTCAGTGCTTAGCACATGATTTTAAAATTAAGAGGTGAAAATTGTGATTTCGAAACCAGATAAAAATAAAATCCGTCAAAAACGCCACCGTCGCGTTCGCGGAAAACTCTCTGGAACTGCTGATCGCCCACGTTTGAACGTATTCCGTTCTAATACAGGCATCTACGCTCAAGTAATTGATGACGTAGCGGGTGTAACGCTCGCAAGCGCTTCAACTCTTGACAAAGAAGTTTCAAAAGGAACTAAAACTGAACAAGCCGTTGTTGTCGGCAAACTTGTTGCTGAACGTGCAGTTGCTAAAGGTATTTCTGAAGTGGTGTTCGACCGCGGTGGATATCTATATCACGGACGTGTTAAAGCTTTGGCTGATGCAGCTCGTGAAAACGGATTGAAATTCTAATAGGAGGACACTAGAAAATGGCATTTAAAGACAATGCAGTTGAACTTGAAGAACGCGTAGTTGCCATCAACCGTGTTACAAAAGTTGTTAAAGGTGGACGTCGTCTTCGCTTTGCAGCTCTTGTAGTTGTTGGTGACCGTAACGGACGTGTTGGTTTTGGTACAGGTAAAGCTCAAGAAGTACCAGAAGCAATCCGTAAAGCAGTAGAAGATGCTAAGAAAAACTTGATTGAAGTTCCTATGGTTGGAACAACAATTCCTCACGAAGTAACATCAGTATTTGGTGGAGCTCGTGTATTGTTGAAACCAGCTATCGAAGGGGCTGGGGTTGCTGCAGGTGGTGCAGTTCGTGCCGTTGTTGAATTGGCAGGTATTGCAGATGTAACATCTAAATCACTTGGATCAAACACTCCAATCAACATTGTTCGTGCAACAGTGGAAGGTTTAGCTCAATTGAAACGCGCTGAAGAAGTTGCTGCCCTTCGTGGTATTTCAGTTTCTGACTTGGCTTAAGAAAGGAGATTCAAATGGCTCAAATTAAAATTACTTTGACTAAGTCTCCAATCGGACGCATCCCGTCACAACGTAAAACTGTTGTAGCACTTGGACTTGGCAAATTGAACAGCTCTGTTATTAAAGAAGATAACCCAGCAGTACGTGGTATGATTACTGCAGTATCTCACTTGGTAACAGTTGAAGAAGTAAAATAATCTATTTTGAAATAGAACAAGGTTTTCAGGGGTATGAGAATTTTCTCATCCCCTAAAACTAAATATAAGTATAGGCGAGTTTGTAGTCGGGACACCTTTTCCTGATTACATGCGTTAGCAATTTACAAAAGAGGAGAAAATAATAATGAAACTTCATGAATTACAACCTGCTGCAGGTTCACGTAAAGTCCGCAACCGTGTTGGTCGTGGTACTTCATCTGGTAATGGTAAAACTTCTGGCCGTGGTCAAAAAGGTCAAAAAGCTCGTAGCGGTGGCGGAGTACGTCTTGGTTTTGAAGGTGGACAAACTCCATTGTTCCGTCGTCTTCCAAAACGTGGATTTACAAACATCAACGCTAAAGAATATGCGATTGTAAACCTTGATCAGTTGAACGTCTTCGAAGATGGTGCTGAAGTAACACCAGTTGTACTTGTTGAAGCAGGTATTGTAAAAGCTGAAAAATCAGGAATTAAAATTCTTGGTAACGGAGAATTGACTAAGAAATTGTCTGTTAAGGCAGCTAAATTCTCTAAATCAGCTGAAGAAGCTATCACTGCTAAAGGTGGTTCAGTAGAAGTCATCTAAGAGGGGTGACCTATGTTCTTTAAATTATTAAAAGATGCATTTAAGGTAAAACAAGTACGATCAAAAATTTTATTTACTATTTTTATCATACTTGTATTTCGAATCGGGACCACGATTACGGTTCCTGGTGTGAATGCGAAAATCCTTAACAACTTACAAGATGTTTCCTTCTTGAATATGATGAGCTTGGTGTCAGGGAATGCTATGAGAAACTTCTCTGTCTTCGCCCTTGGGGTGAGTCCTTACATCACTGCTTCCATCGTAGTTCAGCTTCTTCAAATGGATTTACTTCCGAAGTTTGTTGAGTGGGGGAAACAAGGAGAAGTTGGGCGGAGAAAGTTAAATCAGGCAACACGCTATATTGCCTTGGTTCTAGCTTTCGTCCAATCCATTGGAATTACAGCTACTTTCCATACTTTGTCACAAGCTAAATTAGTATCGACACCGAACGTTGAAACCTACATCTTGATTGGTGCAATTTTAACGACAGGTTCGATGATTGTGACCTGGTTGGGAGAACAGATTTCCGACAAAGGATACGGAAACGGTGTTTCTATGATTATCTTTGCGGGGATTGTTTCTTCCATTCCAGAAATGATCAAAGGTGTTTACGAAGATTCATTTGTCAACGTCCGTCCTGGACAATTGAACAATTCACTAATTTTCGTAGGGATATTAATCTTAGCGGTATTAGTGATTGTCTACTTCACAACCTTTGTGGAACAAGCACAGTATAAAATTCCAATTCAATACACAAAGATTGCACAAGGAGCACCTTCTAGCTCTTATCTTCCATTGAAGGTTAATCCAGCTGGAGTTATTCCTGTCATCTTTGCTAGTTCGATCACAGCTGCGCCGGCAGCAATTTTCCAGGTCATTAGTGCCATGGGTTACAATGCTGGATGGGTTCGAACAGCACAATCTATGTTAGCAACCAATACACCAACAGGTGTAGCAATGTATGCTTTGCTAATCATTTTGTTTACTTTCTTCTACACATTTGTACAGATTAACCCAGAAAAAACTGCGGAAAATCTACAAAAGAGTGGTGCCTACATTCCAGGTGTACGTCCTGGTAAGGGAACAGAAGACTACATGTCACGTCTTCTTAGACGGTTGGCTACGGTTGGTTCTCTCTTCCTTGGATTCATCACCATTATTCCAATTCTTGCCCGGGATGTCTTTGGTTTAACAGATACAGTTGCTCTCGGAGGAACTAGCCTCTTGATCATCATCTCAACTGGTATTGAAGGAATGAAACAATTAGAAGGTTACTTATTGAAACGCAAATACATTGGTTTCATGGATACAACAGAATAGAATTAGGTTGACATTGTCAACCTTCTATTTTGTTTTTGAATAAGTTTGTTAGATCGTAACAGACTTATTTAAAAACAAAATAAGGAGCAAATGATTATGAATCTATTAATCATGGGATTGCCTGGAGCAGGTAAGGGGACACAAGCGGCTAAGATTGTCGAACAATTTCAAGTTGCACATATCTCAACTGGGGATATGTTCCGTGCTGCAATGGCCAATCAAACCGAAATGGGTGTGTTGGCAAAATCATTCATCGATAAAGGTGAATTAGTGCCGGATGATGTGACAAACGGGATTGTAAAAGAACGTTTGGCTCAAGACGATATTAAGGAAAAAGGATTCCTCTTAGATGGTTTCCCTCGTACGATTGAACAAGCACATGCTTTGGATCAAATCTTGGTCGACCTTGGTCTTGAACTTGAAGGAGTGATCAACATCGAAGTAGATCCATCTTGCCTTCTTGAACGCTTGAGTGGACGTATTATTCACCGTGAAACAGGTGAAACCTACCATAAGGTATTCAATCCACCAGCTGATTACAAGGAAGAAGACTATTACCAACGTGAGGACGATAAACCAGAAACGGTTAAACGTCGCTTGGATGTGAACATTGCTCAAGGTGAGCCAATTCTTGCTCATTATCGTGCAAAAGGGTTAGTCCATGATATCGAAGGAAATCAAGACATTAACGACGTCTTTAAAGATATCCAAAAAGTCTTGGAGAATTTGAAATAAAAACGTTTTAGTCACTTGCAATAATTGACAACAAGTGATACAATGAATTAGTCTGACTTATAATTGTTACCTCTGTGCTCAGAGGAATGAATCGAAATTTATGGAGGTACTTTTGCGTGGCAAAAGACGATGTGATTGAAGTAGAAGGCAAAGTAGTCGATACGATGCCGAATGCTATGTTTACGGTTGAACTTGAAAATGGACATCAGATTTTAGCAACAGTTTCTGGTAAAATTCGTAAAAACTATATTCGTATTTTAGCGGGAGATCGTGTTACAGTGGAGATGAGTCCGTACGATTTGACACGTGGACGTATCACATACCGCTTTAAATAATCGAAAAACTTGGAGGGATAAAAATGAAAGTAAGACCATCGGTCAAACCAATTTGCGAATACTGTAAAGTAATTCGTCGTAATGGTCGTGTTATGGTAATTTGCCCAGCAAATCCAAAACACAAACAACGTCAAGGATAAGATAGAAAGGAGAAAACATGGCTCGTATTGCTGGAGTTGACATTCCAAATGACAAACGTGTAGTAATTTCATTGACTTATGTATACGGTATCGGACTTCCAACATCTAAGAAAATTCTTGCTGCTGCAGGCGTTTCTGAAGATATTCGTGTTCGCGACCTTACACCAGATCAAGAAGATGCTATCCGTCGTGAAGTTGACGCAATTAAAGTAGAAGGTGACCTTCGTCGTGAAGTGAACTTGAACATTAAACGTTTGATGGAAATCGGTTCATACCGTGGTATCCGTCACCGTCGTGGACTTCCTGTTCGTGGACAAAACACTAAAAACAATGCTCGCACTCGTAAAGGTAAAGCTGTTGCGATTGCTGGTAAGAAAAAATAAGAAAATAAAATAAGGAGGTAAAAATCTTGGCTAAACCAACACGTAAACGTCGTGTGAAAAAGAATATCGAATCAGGTATTGCTCATATTCACGCAACATTTAATAACACAATTGTTATGATTACTGATGTGCATGGTAACGCAATTGCATGGTCATCTGCAGGTGCTCTTGGTTTCAAAGGTTCTCGTAAATCTACACCATTTGCTGCACAAATGGCTTCAGAAGCTGCTGCAAAATCAGCTCAAGAACATGGTCTTAAATCAGTAGAAGTTACTGTTAAAGGTCCTGGTTCTGGTCGTGAGTCTGCTATTCGTGCTCTTGCTGCTGCTGGTCTTGAAGTTACTGCAATCCGCGATGTGACTCCTGTGCCACACAATGGTGCTCGTCCTCCAAAACGTCGCCGTGTATAATCATCAACAATTACACAGCTTTTCGTTTCAGAGGGAGTATAGCAAATGATTGAGTTTGAAAAACCAAATATAACAAAAATTGATGAAAATAAAGATTACGGTGTATTTGTAGTAGAACCACTTGAACGTGGTTATGGTACAACACTAGGGAACTCTCTTCGTCGCGTATTATTAGCTTCACTTCCAGGTGCTGCTGTTACTTCAATTAACATTGAAGGTGTATTGCACGAATTTGATACAGTTCCAGGTGTCCGTGAAGACGTTATGCAAATCATTCTTAACGTTAAAGGGATCGCTGTAAAATCTTACGTCCAAGACGAAAAGATTATTGAACTTGATGTAGAAGGTCCTGCAGAAGTGACTGCTGGAGATATTCTTACAGATAGTGATATTGAAATTGTAAACCCTGATCATTATCTTTTCACAATCGGTGAAGGATCAAGCTTCAAAGCGACTTTGACTGTAAACAGCGGTCGTGGATATGTTCCAGCTGATCAGAATAAAAAAGATGATGCACCAGTAGGTACACTTGCTGTAGATTCAATCTATACGCCAGTGACAAAAGTTAATTACCAAGTTGAACCAGCTCGCGTTGGTAGCAACGATGGTTTTGACAAACTAACCCTTGAAATCTTAACAAATGGAACAATTATTCCAGAAGATGCTTTAGGTTTATCTGCTCGTATTTTGACAGAACACCTTAACCTCTTTACGAACTTAACAGAAATCGCGATTGCGACAGATGTTATGAAGGAAGTAGATACAGCATCAGATGATCGAGTACTAGAACGTACCATCGAAGAATTGGATCTTTCTGTTCGTTCATATAACTGTTTGAAACGTGCCGGTATCAATACTGTATATGATTTGACAGAAAAATCTGAACCAGAAATGATGAAGGTTCGTAATCTTGGACGTAAGAGTCTCGAAGAAGTTAAAGTTAAGCTTGCCGATTTAGGCCTTGGGCTAAAAAACGATAAATAGAGGAGGAATACATGGCTTACCGTAAACTAGGACGCACTAGCTCACAACGTAAAGCAATGCTTCGTGATTTGACTACAGATCTTATCATCAATGAAGCAATCGTAACAACTGAAGCACGTGCAAAAGAAATCCGTAAATCAGTTGAAAAAATGATTACTTTAGGTAAACGTGGTGACTTGCATGCACGTCGTCAAGCAGCTGCTTACGTACGTAACGAAGTTGCATCACAAAACTTTGATGAAGAAACTGGTAAATATTCAGAAACAACTGCACTTCAAAAATTGTTCTCTGAACTTGCACCACGTTATGCTGAGCGCAATGGTGGATATACTCGTATCCTTAAAACTGAACCACGCCGTGGGGATGCTGCGCCAATGGCAATTATCGAATTAGTATAAAATCATCAATTTTGTTGAGTGTTATGATGTTGGAAGGACTGAACGGTTCTTCTTAGTCTAGCTCTGGTCTGCCGCTAGGATTTATCCTAGCGGTAACACTCATCATATTGAGGTAAATGGTAGACGCTTGTTTACGAAATTGCTTTAATTTAAAACAATTTCGTAAGCAGGCGTTTTTTTGATATAATAGAAGAGTTATGACAGTAAAAGAAAAATCACAAGCACTCGCCCAGCAATTATTGGCAAAGCGTTATCTTGCCTCGCTAAAAGATAATCCAGAGCAGTACATTGGGGTTGAACTCGAATTTCCAATCGTAAATACAATGGGTAATAAAACGGATGTACTGGTTACAAAGGCTCTTTTTAAGCATCTGCAAGAAGTTGAAGAGTTTATTGCGATTAAACAAGATGAAGATGGGAATCCAGTCCAGTTACAACATAAAATAAACAAAGATCAAATTGTATTTGAGTTATCTTACAATACCATTGAATTTGCTTTTGAAAAGACTAAAACCATCCAAGAAGTCGAAAGCCGGTTTCAACACTATTTAGGGATCATTCAGCCATTCTTAAGAGAGAGACAGCATCAAATAGAAGGAAAAGGCATTCATCCTTATTGGAGAATAAATGAAAATCAACCTGTAAAAATTGATCGTTATAAAATGCTGATTCAATTCTTGCAACTGTCTGGACAATATCCTAACCATCGATTCCATCATTATCCAGACTATGGAACCTTTATTTGTGGCAATCAAGTACAATTGGATGTTTCAAGAACGAATTATTTGGAAATAATTAATGCAATGAATAAGGTGGAGCCAGCAAAAGCATATCTGTTTGCTAATTCCGTTTTTGATGGAGAGGACTGGGATACGAAGATCTCAAGAGATATTTTCTGGGAAGATTCCATGCATGGCTATTATCAGGAAAATGTTGGTGTAAATCCTAAAGTGTTTATAAATGAACAGGACTTTCTAGAATATTTAGCGAAGACATCCTTATTTTATGTTTATCGTGAGGATGAAATCCTATATTTCGAACCTATTAGAGTAGAGGATTACCTAGCGAAAGACAAAATAGTAGCCTATCGTTTAGATGGAACTAGACAAGAAATAAAACCACAAGAAGAGGATCTAAAGAATCATAGAAGCTACCATTTTCAAGATTTAACCACAAGAGGAACCATCGAATATAGAAGTGTTTGTACGCAACCATTAATTAAAACATTTGCTCCAATTGCATTTCATGTCGGATTGCATCATAATATCAAAGAATTAGACGAGTATTTAGCTCAAAATATCATTTTTAATTTTAATAAAGATAATCCAAAAGAATTAAGAAGACAATATTCGAAAAAACAGTTAACTGAAAATGAATTAGTAAAAATTAGACAGTATTCATTAGATCTGTTAAAAATCTCAAAAAGAGGATTGATGGATCGCAGAAACCAAGAAGAAGTTTATCTCGAAGAAATCATAAAAGAGCTTGGGAAATGCTGATTTAACAGTATTTCCTTTTTTTAGGATCAAAAAAAAATAAAAAATTTAAAAAAATAGAAAAAAGATATTGACAAGTTTTCATGGTCGTGATATACTAATATAGTTGTCGCGCGAGAGCGACAAAGACCTTTGAAAACTGAACAAGACGAACCAATGTGCAGGGCGCTATAACTAAGGTTATAGTACTGAACAATGAAAAAACAATAAATCTGTCAGTGACAGAATGAGTTTAAGACAAACAATTATTTTAATGAGAGTTTGATCCTGGCTCAGGATGAACGCTGGCGGCGTGCCTAATACATGCAAGTAGAACGCTGAAGGAAGGAGCTTGCTCTTTC
>NZ_JBYQGU010000025.1:0-4393 GCF_058200455.1 Streptococcus sp. SCPM-O-B-15294 (M123)
CTTTTTTTATTTCTTTTCAGATCCAATCTGTAGCTGTAAAAACTGGGGCTCCACAGAGAAGACAGGAGCCTTAGCTAGTTAAACCTGCAACCAACTTATAGCCAGATACCATAGCGTTTGTCATGGTATCACGAGTTGCTTTGAAGGCCTCAATAAAAGCAGCACGGTTCTCTTCTGGGAATAGCGTTGTATCATCTCCAAATTGAGCAAGAGTTTCATTCACAGAAGCCAACTCTTCATCCAGCTTCTTGATACCAGGTTCCAAGGCCTTGAAGTAAGATTCTTGTTCAGATTTTGGCAACTTTTCTCCCAGTTCATTGGCATACTTCTTATAATTTTCAGCTAATTTTGCATAAAGCGCCTTGATGTCCCCAATAGTTTTCGCATTTTCAATTTCCTGATCTGTTACCAAAACAACTTCTGGAGTGGTTGCTTGAGCGCCAGAGCCTGAAGTAGACTGACTAGAAGAGCTACTTGTATCATCTGTCAATTCAAATTTCTTTGAAGAAAATGATTTCTTCTTAGATGAGGATGTTTTCTTAGAGGAAGAAGATTTCTTTTCCACCTTGCTAGAAGATTTCTCTGAAGAATCCTTCGGTTTTGCAGTTTGATTTCCCGAACATGCGACCAAGGTCAAGACCGAGAGAAGGGTAATACCGCTTGCGACTAATTTTTTCATGGTTAACTCCTATTCATAATTCATTTATAGAATTATATCTAAAATTATTTCGAATGTCAAAGCATTATAATATCTTAGCTCCTTCTGCTGACGCTATATTTTCAAGATGAGATAAGCCTTCTACCCTCTATAGTCCTTTCTTAAATTGTCGGACTTTTATCATTTAGGACAAAAGACTTGCAAAATTATATAAGATTAATTATAATCATTCTAAATAAGGGATTAGGAGACAAGTATGAGTGAAACAAAACATGGCGTTGATGCTTCTTTCAACGACCGCTTAAATATCTTACGGGCTGGAGTGCTCGGTGCCAATGATGGCATTATCTCAATCGCTGGAGTTGTTATCGGGGTTGCCAGTGCGACCAGCAATCTCTGGATCATCTTTCTCTCTGGCCTTTCTGCCATTCTAGCCGGTGCCTTCTCTATGGCGGGTGGTGAATACGTGTCTGTATCCACCCAAAAGGATACAGAAGAAGCCGCTGTGAGTCGGGAGCAAGCCCTTCTGGACCGGGATCCAAAAGCCGCCCGCGACTCCCTCTATGCGGCCTATATCCAAAATGGTGAATGCGAAACGGCTGCTCAAATCATGACCGAGCGGTCCTTTCTCAAACACCCTCTCAAGGCCTTGGTGGAAGAAAAGTATGGACTGGAGTTTGAAGAGTTTACCAATCCTTGGCATGCGGCCATCTCTAGTTTTGTAGCTTTTGTCCTCGGCTCTCTTCCACCTATGCTGTCTATTATCCTCTTGCCAAAAGAAATCCGGATCCCAGCAACGGTGATCATCGTGGCCCTTTCCCTTCTCTTTACCGGCTACACCAGTGCCAAGCTAGGAAAGGCCCCTACCAAGCAGGCTATGATCCGTAACTTGGTCATCGGACTACTGACTATGGGAGTTACCTATCTCTTTGGACAATTGTTTAGTATCTAAAAAAGCTGAGACTTCTGTCTCAGCTTATTTTACGCTTCCAATAGGGCTTGAGCTTGTTTTTCCAATCCTGCGATTGCTTCGTCTGTCAAGATCAATTCACCTGTTGCCCAGGCTTCTGGGTTAACGGTTGTTCCTGTGAAGTCTCCGACTACTTGGGTACGAACGAATGGTAAGAGGGCTTGGTAGGCCGCAAACATTGGCTCGTGTCCTGCATTAGCGACTGAAGACACTGTTACGATCTTGTCTTGGAGGGCAGATGGACCACGAGTTTCTGATAGGTCAAGGGCACGGCTTAGCCAGTCAATCAAGTTTTTCACTACACCTGGAATGGCAAAGTTATAAACTGGTGAGAAGATCCAGATGGCATCCGCCGCAAGGACTGCATCACGCACTGCTTGCACTGCTGGTAAGGTTGGAGTTTCCAAATCTTGGTTCATCATCGGGATGTCCTTGTAGTCCAAGTAAGTCACTGTTGCTTTTCCTTCAAGAAGGCTTTCTGCTTTCTTAGCCATTTGGTGGTTAAAAGATCCTTGACGAAGAGATCCGACGATAAATAGAATGTTTTTCATAGTTGTTTCCTCTTTCTGTTGTAAGTTTATTTGTTACAAAAACTATTATACACGGCCTAGATGTAATATCAAGAATTACATCTTGGAATGTCACTAATTTTTACTATTTTTGTTTTTTCTTTAAAAAACCCTAATTTATCAAGGTTTCTAACCTTTTCTGACGCGGGTTACAATCCCATCCGGGTCTGTAAACTCGAGCTCGCCTGAGGTCAGCCAGGTGACTGGTGCCCCCTCTTCTTTTGCTCGCTCTGCGATGGCAACCAGGTCTTCTTTCTGTTCTACTTGGACAACGTAATAGGCAAGACCAGGAAGTTTCGCTTCACGTTTGGCTAAGTGCTTGCCACCCCACTCATTGACAGCCAGGTGATGGTGGTAGTCTCCAGAGGCAATCCAGCTGGCTGATGGAACGGTGAACTTATCCGACAGGTCTAGCACCTTCTGATAAAAGGCTGACGCTGCTTGGCTATCTCTCACAGAGAGGTGGATATGGCCCATGCGGGTGTCGGACGCTATCTGGAAGGGCTCCACCTTGCGACCCATCTCATAGATTTCTTGCGCATAGAGCTCCTCCGTCACCCCAATGATGCGGCCATCCTCACGGATATCCCACTCCGCCACCGGCTTATCCCGGTAGAGCTCAATGCCATTGCCCTCTGGATCTTCAAGATAGAGAGCCTCACTGTAGCCGTGGTCGGCAGCCCCGACAAAGGGAACCTTCAGCTCAGCCATATGCTTGAAGACATCCGCTAAGTCCTCCCGACTAGGTAGGAGAATGGCCATGTGGTAGAGACCGTAGCTAGCCTTAACAGACTCAGTCCGATCCGTTTGGATGAGGTGGACCAAGGGCTTGCCTCCAGCCCCAAGAAGGACTTCCTCCTCAGTCTGAGACAACATCTCCAACCCCATAATCTGGGTGTAAAAAGCAGTCTGGCGCGCCAAATCCTTCACATTTAGCGCTGTTTCTGCCAAGTAAATCTTGCTATTGTAGGCGTAGGTCATAAGTGTCTCCTTTTTGGTCTTGTTTAGTTGTAACTTTTTATATTACAACATTATACATTCTTTTTCCAAAGAAGCAAGAAAAATAACTCGACAGAAAAACCTCCTTAGAAAACTAAGGAGGGTTGTGAGTTTAATAGTTGGACAAAATAATTATCTTACTTTAGAACACTTCTGCTACCCTTATCAAAATTCGGGAAACTATTTTTGAAATCTTACTTTCTATTTCCAATTGCTTTCTTAAGAGCATTTTGAAGTTCTTCATCAACCGCATAGACATATAGCCCGTTAACTCCACGGGTGAGCAAAACATTTAACTCATTTCGCAATAATGTTTCTCCGTAATTAATCATTTCACCTGATTCAAGTTTTCTGTTTTGCACAGCACTTTTGTTTTTGCTTTCACTTATATCAAAAATGATTTTCCCGTCTCTATATTTGACAGATGGGCCAATGATAACTCCCACATAATTTAGATCAAATCCCTGAACGGTAAACGTTGAGCCAATTTCATGAATCGTTTGAGACTGCTCTATCCAAGATAAATGTTTAGATTCTTTTTCTTTTGCAAGTTGTCTGTTCCACGGACAAGACCAGTCTCCGATACGAACACACCAATAGTCCGAATCCTTTGGTTTTGATTGACTACTATATTCCCAATCATAGGTTGCTGTTAAGCGTGAAATCCCTAAACTCTGATTATCATTTTTTTCCATGATTGCACTTTGAAGTTCCTCAGGAGAGTCAAAAACTCTAATATCATAATCATTATCTCTTGGAACCTCATTCACAACTCCAACATCAATCAGATTTCTTATCCACTCAACTGTTTCCTTTGTAGCATGGATACGCATTTGGTTATGTAGCGTAATGAGATTTCCTTTTAAATTGGCTTCGTGTTCCAATTTCAAGAAAGAATCATCTGTCCATATTTGGGATTTGTTCATGATCTGATTTTCATCATAAACAAGTACTACTACTTTTGATTTAGAAAGTAAATCATTTAGATGATTCCCACCTAGATAAGCTTGATTTTTTGCAGTCAATAATAAATGACCTTCATCAACCACTACAATTCCAGCATCAGTTTTTTCTTTCTTCAGAGCATTCAAAAATTGAGTTGGTTTCATCACAACATTAATATTTGATCCACTCTTCCATTCCAATTTTTTCTCAATTTCTTGATAAACACTGAGTTGATCATCATGATTCACAACC
>NZ_JBYQGU010000026.1:0-3113 GCF_058200455.1 Streptococcus sp. SCPM-O-B-15294 (M123)
GCTAAGCGACTACCATATCTCACAGGGGGCAACCCCCAACTACTTCCGGCGTTCTAGGGCTTAACTTCTGTGTTCGGCATGGGTACAGGTGTATCTCCTAGGCTATCGTCACTTAACTCTGAATGATGAACATTCAAAATTGAATACCTATATTCTAACAAAAATCTAACCTGCTGTAAATATCCTCAGTTACTTTTTGGATAAGTCCTCGAGCTATTAGTATTAGTCCGCTCCATTGCTCACACAACTTCCACTCCTAACCTATCTACCTGATCTTCTCTCAGGGCTCTTACTAACATATAGTTATGGGAAATCTCATCTTGAGGTGGGTTTCACACTTAGATGCTTTCAGCGTTTATCCCTTCCCTACATAGCTACCCAGCGATGCCTCTGGCGAGACAACTGGTACACCAGCGGTAAGTCCACTCTGGTCCTCTCGTACTAGGAGCAGATCCTCTCAAATTTCCTACGCCCGCGACGGATAGGGACCGAACTGTCTCACGACGTTCTGAACCCAGCTCGCGTGCCGCTTTAATGGGCGAACAGCCCAACCCTTGGGACCGACTACAGCCCCAGGATGCGACGAGCCGACATCGAGGTGCCAAACCTCCCCGTCGATGTGAACTCTTGGGGGAGATAAGCCTGTTATCCCCAGGGTAGCTTTTATCCGTTGAGCGATGGCCCTTCCATACGGAACCACCGGATCACTAAGCCCGACTTTCGTCCCTGCTCGAGTTGTAGCTCTCGCAGTCAAGCTCCCTTATACCTTTACACTCTGCGAATGATTTCCAACCATTCTGAGGGAACCTTTGGGCGCCTCCGTTACCTTTTAGGAGGCGACCGCCCCAGTCAAACTGCCCGTCAGACACTGTCTCCGATAGGGATCACCTATCCGGGTTAGAGTGGCCATAACACAAGGGTAGTATCCCAACAACGCCTCCATCGAAACTGGCGTCCCGATCTCAATGGCTCCTACCTATCCTGTACATGTGGCACAGACACTCAATATCAAACTGCAGTAAAGCTCCATGGGGTCTTTCCGTCCTGTCGCGGGTAACCTGCATCTTCACAGGTACTAAAATTTCACCGAGTCTCTCGTTGAGACAGTGCCCAAATCATTACGCCTTTCGTGCGGGTCGGAACTTACCCGACAAGGAATTTCGCTACCTTAGGACCGTTATAGTTACGGCCGCCGTTTACTGGGGCTTCAATTCATACCTTCGGATTACTCCTAAGCACTCCTCTTAACCTTCCAGCACCGGGCAGGCGTCACCCCCTATACATCATCTTACGATTTAGCAGAGAGCTGTGTTTTTGATAAACAGTTGCTTGGGCCTATTCACTGCGGCTGACATAAGTCAGCACCCCTTCTCCCGAAGTTACGGGGTCATTTTGCCGAGTTCCTTAACGAGAGTTCTCTCGCTCACCTGAGGCTACTCGCCTCGACTACCTGTGTCGGTTTGCGGTACGGGTAGAGTATGATTAACGCTAGAAGCTTTTCTTGGCAGTGTGACATCACTAACTTCGCTACTAAACTTCGCTCCCCATTACAGCTCAATGTTATAGAACTAAGCATTTAACTCAATTCACACCTCACTGCTTAGACGTGCACTTCCAATCGCACGCTTTAGTTAGCCTACTGCGTCCCTCCATCACTACATACTCTAGTACAGGAATATCAACCTGTTGTCCATCGGATACACCTTTCGGTCTCTCCTTAGGTCCCGACTAACCCAGGGCGGACGAGCCTTCCCCTGGAAACCTTAGTCTTACGGTGGACAGGATTCTCACCTGTCTTTCGCTACTCATACCGGCATTCTCACTTCTATGCGTTCCAGCACTCCTCACGGTATACCTTCTTCACACATAGAACGCTCTCCTACCATCCCCTAAGGGATCCACAGCTTCGGTAAATTGTTTTAGCCCCGGTACATTTTCGGCGCAGGGTCACTCGACTAGTGAGCTATTACGCACTCTTTGAATGAATAGCTGCTTCTAAGCTAACATCCTAGTTGTCTGTGCAACCCCACATCCTTTTCCACTTAACAATTATTTTGGGACCTTAGCTGGTGGTCTGGGCTGTTTCCCTTTCGACTACGGATCTTAGCACTCGCAGTCTGACTGCCGACCATAATTCATTGGCATTCGGAGTTTATCTGAGATTGGTAATCCGGGATGGACCCCTCACCCAAACAGTGCTCTACCTCCAAGAATCTTAATGTCGACGCTAGCCCTAAAGCTATTTCGGAGAGAACCAGCTATCTCCAAGTTCGTTTGGAATTTCTCCGCTACCCACAAGTCATCCAAGCACTTTTCAACGTGCCCTGGTTCGGTCCTCCAGTGCGTTTTACCGCACCTTCAACCTGCTCATGGGTAGGTCACATGGTTTCGGGTCTACGACATAATACTAAGGCGCCCTATTCAGACTCGGTTTCCCTACGGCTCCGTCTCTTCAACTTAACCTCGCATCATATCGTAACTCGCCGGTTCATTCTACAAAAGGCACGCTCTCACCCATTAACGGGCTCGAACTTGTTGTAGGCACACGGTTTCAGGTTCTATTTCACTCCCCTCCCGGGGTGCTTTTCACCTTTCCCTCACGGTACTGGTTCACTATCGGTCACTAGGGAGTATTTAGGGTTGGGAGATGGTCCTCCCAGATTCCGACGAGATTCCACGTGTCTCGCCGTACTCAGGATACTGCTAGGTATAAAGACTATTTAAAATACGAGGCTATTACTCTCTTTGGCCTACCTTCCCAGGTAGTTCTTCTATAATCTTTAAGTCCACATTGCAGTCCTACAACCCCGAAGAGTAAACTCTTCGGTTTGCCCTCCTGCCGTTTCGCTCGCCGCTACTAAGGCAATCGCTTTTGCTTTCTCTTCCTGCAGCTACTTAGATGTTTCAGTTCACTGCGTCTTCCTCCTCATATCCTTAACAGATATGGGTAACAGGTATCACCTGCTGGGTTCCCCCATTCGGACACCCCCGGATCTAAGCTTACTTACAGCTCCCCGAGGCATTTCGTCGTTTGTCACGTCCTTCTTCGGCTCCTAGTGCCAAGGCATCCACCGTGCGCCCTTATTAACTTAACCTTATTAACCTAATTTCTT
>NZ_JBYQGU010000028.1:0-1247 GCF_058200455.1 Streptococcus sp. SCPM-O-B-15294 (M123)
GGCACTGCACCCATAAAATGAGACACAAGAAAACACTCCTGTTGAAATCTGGTAAACTAGAAACAGGAGTGTTTTGTTATGGTCAAAAAAGCATATTCGGTAGAAACTAAGCTAGCCTGTATCGAAATGAAGAAGGCAGGTAAATCAAATAAGGTTATCATGGATACCCTCGGTATCAAAAATGCTAGTCAGGTCAAGACCTGGTGGCGTTGGTATCTGAATGATGAATTGTACCGTTTCCACCAACCTGTGGGGAAACAATATACTTATGGTAAAGGAATGAAACAATTATCTGAAGTAGAACAGTTACGTTTGCAGGTAGAATTACTAAAAAAGTATCAGAGCTTGGTAAGAAAATCGAAAAAGTAAGTCTTATCAAGCTAGCGGAAGAGTATAAGAAAACGTGCCCTGTATCTATTATTTTAGAGTGTTTCGGCGTCAAACGCTCCACCTTTTATCGCTGGAAACAGGAGTGTAAGAATTCTCAGAAAAGAGACGAGATAGCAGATAAAATCGAACAACTCTGTATGGCAAATCGCTTTATTTACGGCTATCGAACCATCACTCGCTTACTAAAGAAAGTTTATAACCTCGTCGTTAATCGCAAGAAGGTCTATCGTATCATGAAGGAAAAGGGCTGCCTTTGCCGTGTCCGTCCCAAGAAGGGACCTAAATTAGGGAAGCCTTACCATGTAACAGACAATAAGCTGGATCGTGATTTTCAGGCAGACAAGCCTATGGAGAAGCTTGTCACAGACATCACCTACCTCTACTTTGGAAACTGTAGACTTTATCTATCTTCGATCATGGATCTCTATAATCGTGAAATAGTAGCTTATACCATCTCCGAGTGCCAAGATACGGACTTTGTGCTCGACACACTTCATCAACTTGAGCTACCTCAAGGAGCACTTTTACACAGCGACCAGGGATCTGTCTACACCTCAAAAGCCTACTATCAGGCTTGTACAGAAAAAGGCATCACCCGCTCTATGTCCCGAAAAGGAACACCAGCAGATAATGCCTGTATCGAATGGTTTCATTCCGTCCTAAAGTCTGAAACCTTCTATCTCCATAATTGGAGAAACTTAACTAAAGATAGTATAACAGATATTGTTAAAAATTACATCATATTTTATAATGAAACTAGAATTCAACAGAGATTAAATGACCAGTCTCCTGTAGATTACAGAAAACTGGTCGCATAAGAGGGTTTTTCTCTTGTCCCATTATTGGGGTGCAGTGCC
>NZ_JBYQGU010000029.1:0-1128 GCF_058200455.1 Streptococcus sp. SCPM-O-B-15294 (M123)
TGCTTCCCCAAAAATCCGTCCAGAAGCTAGTACAACACCCGTAATGATACTTGGTAAAGCTTCCGGTACCACCACGTGAATCACGGTTTCCCAACGAGAAATCCCAAGCGCAAGTCCTGCCTCTCTTTGTGTATGGTGGACGTTTTGCAAACTATCTTCAATGTTTCGCGTCATCTGTGGCAGGTTAAAGACCGTCAAGGCCAAGGCTCCAGAAATAATCGAGAAGCCATATTGGAACTGCACTACAAAGACCAAATAGCCAAAGAGACCAACCACGACCGATGGTAGGGAAGACAAGATTTCAATACAGGTCCGAACCAAGTTGGTCAATGGGCCCTTCTTGGCATACTCTGACAAGTAGATCCCTGCCCCCAAAGAAAGTGGGAAGGAAATAATCAAGGTAATGACTAAGAGGAAGAAGGAATTATAGAGCTGAATCCCAATCCCTCCACCTGCTTGGTAAGAAGAGGATTTGCTGGTCAAGAAGGTCCAAGACACATGCGGTAACCCTCTAACCAGGATATAGAGAATCAAAGAAGCAAGAATCGTAACAATAATTCCAGCAATAGCATAGAGAATTCCTGTCGCTATCTTATCTATTTTTTTAGCGTGCATAGTTCTTCTTACCTCTTTCTTTCGTGATCAATTTGATAACGCTGTTGAATGCCAAACTCATCAGCAAGAGCACCAAGGCAAGTGACCAGAGAACGTTGTTGTTAACTGTTCCCATAACCGTATTTCCGATACCCATGGTCAAGATAGAGGTCAAGGTGGAAGCTGGCGTTGTTAAAGAATTTGGAACAACCGCTGAGTTTCCGACCACCATCTGAATAGCCAAGGCTTCACCGAAGGCACGGGCCATTCCAAAGACAACTGCTGTAAAAATACCTGAGCGAGCCGCCTTTAAAGTGACATGCCAAATCGTTTGCCAACGAGTCGCTCCCATAGCCATACTCGCTTCCCGATAGTGACGAGGCACTGCCCGTAAGCTGTCTGTTGTCATAAAGGTCACAGTTGGAAGAATCATGACAAAGAGGACAAAGACCCCTGACAAGATCCCAAATCCTGTCCCACCAAAGATGGAACGGACAAATGGAACCACCACTTGCAAACCAATAAATCCGTATA
>NZ_JBYQGU010000030.1:0-949 GCF_058200455.1 Streptococcus sp. SCPM-O-B-15294 (M123)
AAGATAGGAAGTTAGAAGACTTCCTTTTTTGGGAGTTTAGCTCAGCTGGGAGAGCATCTGCCTTACAAGCAGAGGGTCAGCGGTTCGATCCCGTTAACTCCCATAGGTCCCGTAGTGTAGCGGTTATCACGTCGCCCTGTCACGGCGAAGATCGCGGGTTCGATTCCCGTCGGGACCGTAGGAACGAAGTTTCTAGAAGATAATGATACGACTCGTTAGCTCAGTTGGTAGAGCAATTGACTTTTAATCAATGGGTCACTGGTTCGAGCCCAGTACGGGTCATTATAGCGGGTTTGGCGGAATTGGCAGACGCACCAGATTTAGGATCTGGCGCTTTACGGCGTGGGGGTTCAAGTCCCTTAACCCGCATAAAAGAATAATAATGAGCCGGCTTAGCTCAGTTGGTAGAGCATCTGATTTGTAATCAGAGGGTCGCGTGTTCAAGTCATGTAGCCGGCATTTTTTTATATAAAGAAACAGATGCGAACGTAGTTCAGTGGTAGAACACCACCTTGCCAAGGTGGGGGTCGCGGGTTCGAATCCCGTCGTTCGCTTGAGGAGGCCGGGGTGGCGGAACTGGCAGACGCACAGGACTTAAAATCCTGCGATTGGTAACGATCGTACCGGTTCGATTCCGGTCCTCGGCATAGACTTAGGTTGGAGAAGAAGCACCCTTAGCTCAACTGGATAGAGTACCTGACTACGAATCAGGCGGTTAGAGGTTCGACTCCTCTAGGGTGCATGGTCGCAAGACTATGTAGCAATTGAATAGAAACGAGCACCCTTAGCTCAACTGGATAGAGTACCTGACTACGAATCAGGCGGTTAGAGGTTCGACTCCTCTAGGGTGCATAAAGCGTAAGCTTTAGTTCGGGAAGTAGCTCAGCTTGGTAGAGTACTTGGTTTGGGACCAAGGTGTCGCAGGTTCGAATCCTGTCTTCCCGATTTA
>NZ_JBYQGU010000031.1:0-719 GCF_058200455.1 Streptococcus sp. SCPM-O-B-15294 (M123)
GTTCCTTCAGTTTGTATACGTAGGTGACGTTCTTATCGCCTTCGATGACCTTACCGGTTGTTGGGTCAGTTGACTTGAGGTGACCTTGGTCATCTACTTCACCAACTGTGTAGGTACCTGCTGGAACCAATTCATAAGTCTTGCCTTCGAATTCGATCTCTTGTGGACGATTGTCTACCACTGTGTCGTAGTCCTTGTCCACTGGTTGAGCGTCTTCGTCCGTCACATCTGACTTGATGGTCTTGCCTTCTGTATCTACATAGTGAACATAAACATTACCCTTAGGTTCAGCTGGGGTTTCCTTCAATTTGTATACGTAGGTGACGTTCTTATCGCCTTCGATGACCTTACCGGTTGTTGGGTCAGTTGACTTGAGGTGACCTTGGTCATCCACTTCACCAACTGTGTAGGTACCTGCTGGAACCAATTCATAAGTCTTACCTTCGAATTCGATCTCTTGCGGACGGTTGTCTACCACTGTATCGTAGTCTTTGTCTACTGGTTGAGCATCTTCATCCGTCACATCTGACTTGATGGTCTTACCTTCTGTATCTACATAGTGTACGTAGACGTTACCCTTAGGCTCTGCTGGGGTTTCCTTCAATTTGTATACGTAGGTGACGTTCTTATCGCCTTCGATAACCTTACCGGTTGTAGGGTCTGTAGATTTAAGGTGACCCTCGTCATCTACTTCACCGACTGTGTAGTTACCCGCTGGT
>NZ_JBYQGU010000032.1:0-384 GCF_058200455.1 Streptococcus sp. SCPM-O-B-15294 (M123)
ATATAATATAGTCCGTACGGGATTCGAACCCGTGTTACCGCCGTGAAAAGGCGGTGTCTTAACCCCTTGACCAACGGACCATAATATTAAAAATGGGCACGAGTGGACTCGAACCACCGACCTCACGCTTATCAGGCGTGCGCTCTAACCACCTGAGCTACGCGCCCAAGTTAAAAACTTGGTAATGAACAAATGTTCAAAGCGGGTGACGAGAATCGAACTCGCGACAACAGCTTGGAAGGCTGTAGTTTTACCACTAAACTACACCCGCTTGAAAAATGGGAGTTAACGGGATCGAACCGCTGACCCTCTGCTTGTAAGGCAGATGCTCTCCCAGCTGAGCTAAACTCCCAAATGAGCCTAGTTTCCACTAGACTCAACCTT
>NZ_JBYQGU010000033.1:0-344 GCF_058200455.1 Streptococcus sp. SCPM-O-B-15294 (M123)
TTTCCTTCAGTTTGTATACGTAGGTGACGTTCTTATCGCCTTCGATGACCTTGCCGGTTGTAGAATCGGTAGATTTAAGGTGACCTTGGTCATCTACTTCACCGACAGTGTAGTTACCCGCTGGGACTAACTCATAAGTCTTGCCTTCGAATGCAATCTCTTGTGGACGGTTGTCTACAACAGTGTCGTAGTCCTTGTCCACTGGTTGAGCGTCTTCGTCGGTTACATCAGACTTGATGGTCTTGCCTTCTGTATCCACATAGTGAACGTAGACGTTACCCTTAGGTTGAGTTGGTTCTTCCTTCACTTCTTTATAAACGTAAGTGATGATTGACTTAGGTTTG
>NZ_JBYQGU010000034.1:0-262 GCF_058200455.1 Streptococcus sp. SCPM-O-B-15294 (M123)
CCCCAGTTGAGCCTAAGAAGGGTGAGGTCATCATCACTTACGTAGACGAAAATGGCAAGGAAATCGAAAAACCTCGTCAAGATACACCAAACTCACCATATGACACACCATATAACACCACTGAGGAAGGTGAAAAACCTAACACTATCAAGACACCAGACGGTAAGACCTACAAGATCGTACCGAAAGGTGACTACCCAGTAGGTAAAGTGGACGAAGATGGCCATTTGGAATCATCTGATCCAATTAAAGGTAAAGTTGA
>NZ_JBYQGU010000035.1:0-253 GCF_058200455.1 Streptococcus sp. SCPM-O-B-15294 (M123)
ATGGCGCGAGACGGAATCGAACCGCCGACACATGGAGCTTCAATCCATTGCTCTACCAACTGAGCTACCGAGCCAAATATTGCGGGAGCAGGATTTGAACCTACGACCTTCGGGTTATGAGCCCGACGAGCTACCGAGCTGCTCCATCCCGCGTTAATATTAAGGAGGATGTGGGATTCGAACCCACGCACGCTTTTACACGCCTGACGGTTTTCAAGACCGTTCCCTTCAGCCGGACTTGGGTAATCCTCCA
>NZ_JBYQGU010000036.1:0-245 GCF_058200455.1 Streptococcus sp. SCPM-O-B-15294 (M123)
ACCAATTCGTAAGTCTTGCCTTCGAATGTAATCTCTTGTGGGCGATTATCTACAACTGTATCGTAGTCTTTATCCACTGGTTGAGCGTCTTCATCGGTCACATCTGACTTGATGGTCTTGCCTTCTGTATCTACATAGTGAACATAAACGTTACCCTTAGGTTCTTCTTTGAGTTTATAGACGTAAGTAACGTTCTTATCACCTTCGATGACCTTACCTGTTGTAGGATCGGTTGACTTGAGGTG
>NZ_JBYQGU010000037.1:0-201 GCF_058200455.1 Streptococcus sp. SCPM-O-B-15294 (M123)
TTTAAAAAAATAGAAAAAAGATATTGACAAGGCGAAGTGGACGTGATATACTAATATAGTTGTCGCGCGAGAGCGACAAAGACCTTTGAAAACTGAACAAGACGAACCAATGTGCAGGGCACTATAACTAAGGTTATAGTACTGAACAATGAAAAAAACAATAAATCTGTCAGTGACAGAATGAGTTTAGACAAACAATTA